>DATEFI010000233.1:0-4830 GCA_035280705.1 Rhizorhapis sp.
GCCGATCTGGAGTTCGAGGAAGCCGGACGCCTCCGCGACGAAATCCGCAAGCTGGAGGCGGAGGAACTGGGCCTGCCAGTGGAGGACAGGGTTGCCGTGCCCAAGGGTCGGGCGCACGAGGGCAAGCCGGGGACGCGGAAATTGCGGTATGGGAGGGTGCAGCGGAAGATGGGGCGGTAAAATGCATTTGGACAGAGGTCTGTCCAAATGGAGGTCCGTGGAAAAGGATTAATTGGCGTGGCAACCATCGTCTGGAAGAGATAACGCTTCCAGAACAAGATCGAGTTAATTTCTATGGTCAAACCCTCCAAACTCCTGCGGCGCCTTGCCCAAGGCCAATCTTCGATCAGCTTTCGTGATTTTGAACGGCTTCTGGAGGCTCTCGGTTTTCGCCTCGACCGGATTAAGGGCAGCCATCATCAATATGTGCATCCCTCCGTTCCTCGACCATTCCCTGTTCAGCCGGATGGCAAAGACGCCAAGCGTTATCAGGTTCGGGAGCTTCTTGATTTGGTAGAGAGGTATGGCCTACATATTGAGGAATGAAGGCGCCCCATTATCACATAAACCTGTTCTGGTCAGCCGAGGACGATTGCTGGATCGCTGACGTTCCAGATTTGCGCCCCTGTTCGGCGCATGGGGATACACCGGCCGCCGCGCTCGCTCATGTGAATGACGCCATCGAAGGTTGGCTCGAGTCGGCTGCCGCGAATAATCTGCCTATTCCCGAACCGCGCTATCGTCCGGCCATTTACGCCGCCTGACGCTCCTCCCATGATTACCCCCGAAATGATGGAAGCCCTGCTCATCGCTGAGGCGGCTGAGGGGGAGCATTGTCAGGCGGGGCTCAGGCGGATGATCCTGCCGCCGCCAGTGGCGCTGGCCGGAACGGGGCTCGGCGATGCCGAGGCCGGGCTGCTCGCGAAAATGGATGAGCGGACGGTTTTCATGATGGGCGACAATCCCGCCCTGCCCAAAATGCCGGAACGGCCGCAGCTGCTCGATTTCTTCAGACACCGTTTTGGAGGGCTTACCGGGCGCCATCTGCTGACCTCTGCCAAGCGGGCGCTGGACGACGGGCTGGATGAGAAGATCGTCCTGGCTTGCCTTCTCCATGACATGTCCAATGGCTGCCTGATGCGCGCCGATCACGGCTATTGGGGGGCGCAGCTGATCGCCCCCTATGTCAGCGAGGAAATCGCCTGGGCGGTGCAATATCACCAATGCCTGCGCTATTTCGCCGATCCAAGCGTCGGCTATGATTATCCGGAAAGCTATTACCGCTTCTTCGGCCGCGACTATGTGCCGCCCGCCTATATCCGCCGCGATGCCGAATATGCGCGCGGCCATCGCTGGTACATGAGCGCCCGGCAAGTAACGCTTTACGACATCTATTTCTTCGATGAGGGCGAAGAAATAGCTCCCGAAATCTTCACCGACATCATCGGCCGGAACTTCCGCGAGCCGGAAGAGGGACTGGGCTTTGACGGATCGCCTGTCGCTCATATGTGGCGGACAATGATCTGGCCCAATAATTTCCTGTAGCGATTTGCGGTTGAGCGTCAGGGACTTGGCGGGCATAAGCAACCCCCATGCGCCTCATCCTTCCCTCGCTGATGCTGCTGGCGGCCCTTGGCGGTTGCGTTGCGCCAAAGTCACCTCCCCCGCCTGCGCCGAAACCTGCTCCCGCGCGGCCGCCTGCTCCTGCCGCTGCCGCGCCGCTTGGGGCCGACTGGCGTAACTGGCCGATGACGCCGGGCGACTGGAGCTATGTTCAGGATGCGAATGGGCCAGCGGCTTCCTTCGGACGCCCCGCTATGCAGCCCGACTTTGCCGTGCGCTGCGACCGGGCAAGGCGCCGGATCACCCTGTCCCGGGCTGGAACGCTGGGCACAGCGGCCCAATTGAGGGTCAGGACAAGTTTTGGCGATGCCGCCTGGGCGGCGCAGACGACCGCCAGCAGCCCGCCCTATGTCGTGGCAGAGCTTGACGCCATGGACCCCGCGCTCGACCGGATGGCGTTCAGCCGGGGGCGCTTCGTGGTCGAGGTGAGCGGGCTTCCCTTTCTCGCCCTGCCGCCCTGGGCGGAATTTATCCGGGTCATCGAGGACTGCCGCGGCTGATCGCTACAGCGAGCTCACTGAAAATCATGGAAAAATGCAGCGCCAAGGCAGCGGCGCGAGCGCATTATTATGATTCGAAATTATATTTTTACAAGCCTTGATCGCCGACTCGGAATGATTCACACATAATGTGTCACCAGATCGAAAGAGCCGGTGGCACCGGTTTCAACATAGCGAAAGGAGGTGATCCGATGTCTCATGGTTCAGCAAGGGGGTCGGTCAAGTCCATTCGGGAAGCTCGCTGCTAAGCACGGATTTCCGTCGCTTATAGCGCGGTATCAAGCTTTCCGGGGCGGCACTTCCGGCCGCTGACCATGTTGAAGGGCCGTCGGCGCACAGATGCTGGCGGCCCCTCTCATTTTTGGCGAATTATCTTTTCGAAGCGGTCGTATCCGCCAGCACGGCCAAGGGAAATTGGTAGAGGGACAGGCCCTCACTCCTCCATGGCATAGCCCGCCTCACGCCACGCCTTCATCCCCCCATCGAGCGCAATGGCCCGGCGGAAGCCCAGATCCCGCAGCGCGGCTGCAGCGAGCGTCGAAATCTTCCCGAACTCGCAGCAGGCGATGATCTTGGCCGTGGGATCGGGAAGCTCGCTGTTCACCCGAAGCTCGAGCTGACCGCGCGGCAGGTGGACGGCGCCTGGAATATGGCCGGCCTGAAATGCTTCTCTTTCGCGAACATCAAGCACCACGATATCCCGGCTGTTGCCTCCGATGCGGCTATTGAGTTCTTCCAGCGACATGAAGGGCACCTTGGCCGCCGCTTCGGCGAGCAGTTGCGCCACCGTCCTGCCCCCGCTCATATTGGTGCGGAGCGCTTCGGTGAGGTGGGTGGGCGCCGCCAGGTCCAGATGCTCCATCATCTCGACAAAGGCCGTCCGCTCGCGCTTCTGCAAGCGAGGATTGTCGGCGAGCTCAGCGCCGATGGTGGAATGGGAGCGGCCCTTATAATCATGCGCCGGGAACACCATCGTCTCGGGCGGCAGCTTGAGGAGCCTGTCGAACAGGCTTTCGAAAAGCGCGTGCGGATCGCCGGTCGGAAGGTCGGTCCGGCCCGTGCCGCCGATCAGCAGCGTGTCCCCCGTAAAGACGCGGTCCGCCATCACGAGGCACAGGGAATCGCGGGTGTGGCCAGGGGTATGCAGCGCCTGCAACCGTAGCTCGCCCAGGATCAGCATGTCGCCGTCGTCCAGCCGCATGTCCGCATAGGGCGCGGGGCTGAGGCGGTGCATGACGACCGGGGCGTGCAGCAGCCGCCCCATTTCCCGGCTGGCCGAGAAATGATCGGCATGCGTATGGGTGTCAGCCACATAGCGGACATGCACCCCCAACTGGTTCACAAGCCCCAGATAGCGGTCTATCTGCGAAAGTTCGGGGTCGATGAGCGCCGCTGCCCTGCTCGTCTCGCAGCCAATCAGATAGGACTGGCAGCCACCAGTAACGATCTGTTCGAAGATCATGGCCCGCTCCTATGAAAAGGGGGAGCGAAGTATAGCTGAAGGACAGGCGGGCGGCCAGCGGGCCTTGTCCGATCAGGCCGCGACCGACCTGGTTGCTATTCCCGCCGCCGCGAGGGCGGCATGCGCCTCGGCTACGGTATGCTGGCCGAAATGGAAGATGGAGGCGGCCAGCACGGCGCTGGCGTGCCCCTCGATGACGCCGTCCACCAGATGCTGCAGCGTGCCGACGCCCCCGCTGGCGATCACAGGCACGGACACGGCATCTGCGATGGTCCGGGTAAGCGCCAGGTCATAGCCCTGCCGCGTCCCGTCTCCATCCATGGAGGTCACGAGCAGCTCTCCAGCGCCCAATTCCGCCAGACGGACTGCATGTTCAAGCGCGTCAATGCCGGTTTCCCGGCGACCGCCATGGGTGAAGATCTCCCAGCGGGCTTCGCCCACCCGCCGTGCATCGACGCTGCCGACGACGCACTGGCTGCCGAAGCGGTCGGCCCATTCGGCAACCACTTCCGGTCGGGCCACGGCAGCGCTATTGACCGCCACCTTGTCCGCCCCCGCAAGCAGCAGCGCGCGCGCATCCTCCACGGAGCGGACGCCGCCGCCGACGGTCAGCGGCATGAAACAGACCTCCGCCGTGCGCCGCACCACATCCAATATGGTGCCCCGCGCCTCATGGCTTGCCGTGATGTCAAGAAAGCAAAGCTCATCCGCGCCCGCCGCGTCATAGAGACGGGCCTGCTCCACAGGATCGCCAGCGTCGGCCAGATCGACGAAGTTCACGCCCTTGACCACGCGGCCATTGGCCACGTCCAGACAGGGGATTATTCGGGTACGGACGGTCATGTTGCCGCCGCCGCCACCGCCAGCGCGGCCTTCAGGTCCAGCCGTCCGTCATAAAGTGCGCGGCCGGTGATCACGCCTTCGATGCCGTCCTCAACATGCAGGCTGAGAATGCGAATGTCGCTGATCCCCGCGACGCCGCCGCTGGCGATCACGGGAATGTCCGTTGCCCGGGCAAGGTCGACTGTCGCCTGCACATTGCAGCCCTTGAGCAGCCCATCGCGGCCCACGTCGGTAAAGAGCAGCGCAGCTACGTCCGCATCCTCGAAGCGCCGGGCCATGTCCACGACCGGCATGTCGGATTTCTCCGCCCAGCCCTCCGTCGCGACAAAACCATCGCGTGCGTCCACCGCGACCACGATGCCGCCGGGGAAATCGCGGGCGGCCTGCTTTACGAATTCGGGG
>DATEFI010000234.1:0-4042 GCA_035280705.1 Rhizorhapis sp.
TGCGCCTTAACCTGGAACGCGCAAAGCTGCTGCCCAGCGCCTATACCCGCCATATCGTGGTCAATGCGGCAGCGGCAAGGCTGTGGACCTATGAGAAGGGGAAAGAGCAGGACACGATGAAGGTCATCGTGGGCAAGCCCACTGAACAGACCCCCATGCTGGCCGGCATGATGCGCTATGCCACGCTTAATCCCTATTGGAACGTCCCCTCCGACCTCGTGCGGAATCGGATAGCGCCGAAGGTTCTGAACGGCGCTTCCTTTGCGAAGATGAACTATCAGGCGCTTGCGGACTGGAGCACCAACCCGCAAGTCATCGATCCAGCGGCCATAGACTGGAGCGCCGTCGCTCAAGGCCGCCAGAATCTTCGTGTCAGGCAGCTTCCAGGCAAGACCAATGCCATGGGACGAGTGAAATTCATGTTCCCCAATGACCTTGGCATTTACCTCCACGACACGCCGGACAAGGCGCTGTTCAAGGAAAAGCAGCGTTGGTTCAGCTCCGGCTGCGTGCGGCTGGAGGATGCGCCACGGCTCGGCAAATGGTTGTTCGGCAAGCCGATGGCGGCACCGTCCGACGAGCCGGAACAGCATGTTCCTTTGCCGGAGGGGGTGCCGGTCTATCTGACTTACCTCACCGCCTCGCCCACCGAATCCGGCATTGAGTTCCTGCAGGACGGCTATGGCCGCGATACGGCACAGATGCGCCGCATCGCCGGCCGGTGAGGTCACGCCCCCAAGCTGAATGCATCTTTATGGCGCTGCCGAACTCGACGCCATCTGGTCGCGCCGCAAATATTCCTCTGTCAGCGCAGGCAACTGCTGCTCGACCCAGTGATGAAATTCGATCTTTTCATCGAGCAGGCGCTGACAGGCCGATGCGGCCTGCGCGGCGCCGCACGCATTGGCGGCAGCAATGAGGATGCGGTAAGAGGATATCTCCATCTCGGCATAGGTCGAAATGGCAAGTCCAGCCTTGATGACCTCATCGCCAACGACCAGTCCGCTCAGTGTCTGGCCAAAGGCGGTGACCTGACCAGTGATCTGCTTCACCATGGACGTATTCTCGCCCAATTGGGTCAGGCACCGCTCCAGTTCGTCCGCGTGCCGGCCGCTTTGTTCCGAATGCTGCCGCAGGCCAGCGCTGAATTGCGGATAGCGCTCCAGCCGGTCCGCCGTGCCGGACAACATGGTCTTTGCCTGCCGCTCGGCAGCGTGCGCGTCACGCAGCCATTCAACCAGATGTTCCTGCATCTTTTCCGGGGATTGCATAGTTCTTCCTTCCTAGTCTCAAAGGCTTGGTGCCGATGGCTGAGGCACCCGCTTTCAACAACTCGCAAGGACCGAAAAATTGGCAGGCCGTTCCTTAACCTAGGTTGGCAAAGACGCGGTTTACCGGCTGCTAACGGGGAACCGCCATCTCTGGTCACGGTTCCCCTGACATGCCCGAGGAGAGCCAATGCGGCACGATTTTCCAGAGGCGGATAAAGGAGAGCAACATGGCCCAGAAAGGCGGCGGCCAGACAGTCAATGCCGGCCCTGCTCCGAAGAAAAAAGAAGCAGAGCCCGGCATCAGCGGAAACAGCAGGCTGAAGGGGCAGGATCCCTCCCCTGATGATCGCAAGCGCGGCGAAACGTCGGACTCCGATCGCGGACGGCGTCCCCATATCGACCCCAGCGGCGAAGTTCACGGAAGCGGGGCTGGCGCAGGCGGCGGCAATCCCGGCGAAGACTATGACGATGATGTGGCTGCTGGCGGCGGCGAACAGCCCTATCAGGGCGCCCGCTCGATGCCGCTGCAGCACCGCTCCAAGGACAAGCATCATGGCAGTTGAACGCAACCGCAGCAGGGCGGGCGAGCATGCCCCTGGCCCTCAATCGAGCTATGGGAAAAAAGGCCCCAAACCACGCGATGATGAACAGGATCAGGCGGAAGAGCGCGCCGAACTGGAAGATGCGAAGCCCGGCACCGACAGCGCCATGACCGAGCAAGGCAATGCCGACGACATCAACCGGAAGGACACGCAAAACGTCCACGGGCAATGACCCGGAGAGCGTTCCATGCCTTCAACGGCGATAAGGTCCATGGTCTATCATCCCGAAGAACGCAGCCTGGACATAGAATTCGTTACCGGGCGGCTTTACCGCTATGCCGATGTGCCGCCGCCCGTCGCGGAAGCGATGCGGCGCGCCAGATCGAAGGGGGGTTTCTTCAATCGGTGCATCCGCGACCGCTTCCGCTTCCGGCGGCTCAACTGAGCTTCAGGCGGCCAGAAGTTCGTCGGCTGGACCGAAGAACTCGTAATGAATGCGGTCGCTCGGAACGCCCGCAAGGGAAAGTGCCGAAACCAGATTTCTCAGAAATGGGCGCGGCCCGCAGAGGAAATAGTCCGCCTCAGCGATAGGCGTATTGGCGACCAGCCAGTCCCCGTCGATGAGGCCCGCCACATCATAATCGCGGTCCTGAACATCCTCCGCGCGCGGCGATTGGTAGAAGAAGGTGGCCTTTCCTCCTGGCTGGTTCCCCGCCAGCGTGCGGACATGCCGCCCCATCGCATGAGTCGAGCCGTCAAGCGTGCCGTGCGCGAAATGCACCGGAACCTGCGGATGCTGCCTGGCAATGGTTTCCAGCATGGACACCATGGGCGTAAGGCCAACCCCGCCCGAAAGAAGGACCACCGGCCGCTCGGGGTGTTCGGCAAGGAAAAACTCGCCTGCGGGAGGCGCAACCTTCAGCAGCGTTCCCGGCTGAGCTTCATCATGCAGCCATCCCGACGCCAGGCCATGCGGTTCGCGCTTAACGGAAATGCGATAGGTCCGGCCATTGGGGGCATCGGAGATCGAATAGTTCCGCTTGACCGGCGGATGTCCGGGAATCTCGAGCCAGAAAGTCAGATACTGCCCCGGCCTGTGCCTCACCACCGGGCGGCCGTCGGCCGGGCGAAGCACGAATGAAGTGATGATGGCGCTTTCCCGCCGGACCTCTTCGACCTCGAAGCTTCGCCAGCCGGTCCAGCCCCCTTCAGCGCTGGCGAGTTCATCATAAATGCGCCCTTCGCGGGCGATGAGGATGTTGGCAAGGAACCAATAGGCTTCGCCCCAGGCGGCCAGAATCTCTTCGGTAGCGGCGTCGCCAAGCACCGCCTTGATCGCCCCAAGCAGCGCCTCCGCCACATAGGGATAATGTTCTGGCAGGATCTGGAGGCCCACATGCTTCTGGGCGATCCTTTCCACCGCCGGAGCAAGAGCGCCCAGATTGTCGATATTGCTGGCATAGGCGAGGATTGCCGCCGTGAGCGCCCTTGGCTGGGAGCCTGCGTCTCCATGATGCGATTGATTGAAGAGATCACGGATCGCCGGATTCTGGAACATGCGGGCATACATTTCCCGCACGATGTCCAGACCATGCGCCTCAAGGGCTGGGACGGTGGCCTTGACGAGCGCGATGGTCTGATCGCTCAAATTCTGCATATATTATCTCCGTGGCATTGGTTGGTTATCAGCGCGCCTCAGCCAGGGCAGGCGGAGCGGGATCAAGTCTGAAGAACAGCGCGAGTTGCAGGCTTTCGGCAATCCGCTTCGCCTTTTCCTGAAGCGCTGCAGCCTCTTCGCCGGGCAGCAGTTCGGTGGCCGTCCGATTCCACAAGCTCAGCCAGCGGTCGAAAAGTT
Source organism: Rhizorhapis sp. (assembly GCA_035280705.1). GTDB lineage: Bacteria > Pseudomonadota > Alphaproteobacteria > Sphingomonadales > Sphingomonadaceae > Rhizorhapis. The sequence continues at coordinate 3,669 of DATEFI010000234.1, forward strand.
GCGGCGTGATCCGGTCCCGATGCTTCAGGTGCGCGGCCACGGGATTGCCCTTGTAGCTGCCCGTGCCCAGCATCACCGAATTCCAGAATGCACTCAGTTTTTCAAGATGTTCGGGCCAGTCCTTGATGGCATCATTGAAGATGGGGCCAAGCTCCGCATCCTCCCGCACCCGCTCATAAAAGCGGCGGACAACAGGTTTCAAAGCCGTTTCGTCCAGTCCCTTCATGTCAGAATCGCCTTAATCATGTATCTTGGATGCATCTATATCGGAAATTTGAATGATGCAAACAAAATGCATATATGGCGCAAAGGAGTTTCGATGCGCCTGACACTGTTCACTGATTATTCGATCCGCGTGCTGCTCTATCTGGGAG
>DATEFI010000235.1:0-11314 GCA_035280705.1 Rhizorhapis sp.
GCTTCAACCTCGCCCGGTCGGCGGGACCGGCAGTTGGAGGGGGCATCGTTGCGATCGCGGGCGCGACCGCAGCCTTCCTGTTCAATGTGCTGAGCTACATCGGGCTAATCGCGGTGCTGGCGAGTTGGAAGCCGCCCGTTCAGGAGCGCAGGGGCCAGCGCGAATCGATGTGGGAGGCGCTGGGCGCCGGAATCCGCTATGTCCACATGTCGAAAGCGATCCGTCGGGCGGTGTGGCGCGCCTTTCTGTTCGGCCTCGCCGCGAGTGCGATCCCGGCGACGACGCCGCTGATCGCGCGCGATCTGATGCATGGCGGGCCGCTGACCTACGGATTTCTGCTGGGCGGTTTCGGCATCGGAGCCGTAGGCGGAGCGTTGGCCACGCGCCGGCTGCGCGCCCGCCTGAGCGTCGAGCAGATCGTGCGCTGTGGCGTGATCGCCCTAGCCATCGGCGGCACGGTCAGTGCGGTCAGTCCCGCCCTTCCGGTGACGTCGGTGGGGATTGCGCTCGCCGGGGCCGGATGGATCGTGTCTTTGTCCACCTTCAACGTCACCGTGCAGCTCGACTCGCCGCGCTGGGTCGTGGCGCGGACCTGTAGATTTCAGCGCTAATTGGCACGGTTCTGACAGAACTAATTGTCATCCTTGTCGCACGATGAGTTTCGAGCGAACTGCTTTGGTTGGTGATGCCGTCTGTTTTGGACATCAATCGTTTGCTATGATGGACTATGGCCTCGCTTGAAAATCACGGCCCGTTATGGACGCAAGATCAGGCGATCGCGTTCGAAGCGGCACTTGAAGCGGTGAATGACGTGATCGCCGGGTATAGCGAGCAGATCGCGGATGAGCAGGCCAGTCCAGCGCCGAACGCTAACCGCATTGCTTGGCTGGAAATGCGGACGGATTTGGCTGCCGCAGTCATGGATTCGCTCTACGTAACCGATACCGCGAACGTCCAACAGGTTCTGGTTGAATATAGCGCAATGGTCCAGGCAAGGGATGCCAGTCAGGCAGGCAAGCTTTGCCGGACCTCCAGAGAAGAACCTGAATAGAGGCGGTGTCCGCCTGTACAGGGATCCGGGTCAGCCCTTCGTCGTTGTGAGCGAGACGCGCTGACGGCGGGAGCGGCTTGATCCGCTCCCGCCGACTTTAGGCTTAGAACTGCAACCTCAGTCCCGCATCAACGCGCTGTGCATTATTGTCGCTGCCGAACTCGCTGTTACCGCGAGCGAACAGGGTGAGATTGGAGGATTCCTGCCGCCAGGCAACCCCAGCACCGATGTTGCCAAAGCTGCGGTCACGCTGGACGCCGGACACCGTGAAGCTGGTGGACACGCCCGCCAAGCTGGCCGTTGCCTGCGCACGATCATTGTCGAGCCGCTGGCGAACACCAGCGGACAGCCAGGGCTGAAGCGCGCCTTCGTTTCGTTGCAGAGCAAAGTCAGCCGTCAGGAAGGTGTAGCTGATGCGATCCTGCGCAACCGTCAGGTTGAAAGCGCCCGCGCCCGTTTCGCTGGCGTTACCACGCTTGACGGAAACATGGGTTACGCCGATCTCTGGACCAACTTCCCAACCGCCAGCAATAGCGAAGCCGTATCCGGCGTGAATGTCCGCCGTCGTGCCCCGTAGCCGGTAGTGGGAGGTCGCTTCAGAGCCGTCGAACAGCGCGCGGCTAGTGTCGGCCGAGCTGTGGTCACGGACAACCGAGCCGCCAAGCCGGAAACCGGCGAAGGCCAACTCAGCGGTAGCGCCGAAGAACGTGCCATCGGCCTCGTTGCGGGCACCGATAGCATTGATCGACTGGTTTGCATCCACCCGACCGATGAAGGCCGAAACCGACACATTCTTGTTTCCGTACCCGACGCCCCCGAAGAAGCCCGAGCTGCGCACGTTCGCTTTCGATGCGCCGCTACCGCTCTCAGCCTTGAAGTTCCGCCAACTGCCGAAGCCCTGAGCGAACGTGAAGAGACCAGTCTTGCCCCCACGTCCGGCCCAGTTTCCAGAGCGCAGCGCGGAGGAAATCGCCAGGCCATTTTCCACGCCAATCTGCGAGGCAGACGCATAGGCTTCGGGATGAATGGTAGCGAGCGCAGCTTCGCTGGCGAAACCATCACTGCCGACAAGATCAGGCACCGCCGCCAGAATTCCCGCCGTCGCCTGCCCACCAATCAACAGGCTGTTGAGGTAGGTGTTGGTCGCCGTCACCTGGGCGTTGGCGCCTCCACGCAACTGGAAGGTTCCCAGCAGTTGCAGGGCGGTCGAGGTCTGGCTGATGAAGCCAAGCACGGTGTCCGCCTTGTTTATGGTGGTGAAGCTTCCGGTGATGCCATCGGTCGTGGTGATCAGGTTATAGGTGACGCCAGGTGTCAGCGGGCGTTCGCCGGTGATGTCGAGCGTTGTACCGGACTGGATCGTCAGCGACCCATTGATAACAATCGCGTCGCTCACGGTCGGCGTCAATTCAAACAGGGTGGTTGATCCGCTGACCAGCGTGACATTGCCATTGACTGTCATGGTTCCCGGTGAAGAACCCGGCGACAGCGTACCTTCGACATCGACATCGCCGTTGACGGTTCCGGCGCTGCCGAACGTGCCGCCATCCGCGACGTTCACATCTCCAGTGATGGTGGAGCCGGTCAGGCCGATCAGTCGGCCATCATCGACATTGACCGTTTCGAAGGCCAGATCGCCTTCGACCGTACCGACGCCGCCGCTTGTGACGTTCAGTTCCTCGAATGATTCGAACTGCGCCAGATCAAGGACCGTCGGCTCTTCATAGGTGCCGGTCAGCGGCGCGGTCAGGCTGTCGAAGCCATCGCCACCCGTGGCTGTACCGGTGAGTGCCGCGCCCGGTTGCAACACCAGCGCGTCGTTTCCGCTGCCGAAAATAATATCGCCGTTGACGGTGCCGCCTAGTGTTAAGCTGTTGTCGCCGCCGCCCAGATCGACATTGCCGTTGACGGTGCCGTCGACGACGAGTGAATTATTTTCTTCGCTCGAAGAAAGGTCAATGTTTCCCGATCCGGTTACCCCAAGGATTTCGAAGCTGTCGAGCTGGCTGACAAACTGATCGTAGACGGCGTTGTTGAGTGTGCCGCCGGTGATGTCCAGTTGGAACCGATCCTCGCCATCGCCTCCGAAGGCCTTGCCGGTGAAGGTCGCATTAATGCCCTGAATGAACGTGTCGTTGCCGGTGCCGAAACGGATGTCGCCGGTGATCGAGCCATAATTGCGAAGCGTATCGTCACCCTGGCGCAGGGCGATCCCGCCCTCAATCACGCCCGTGGCGCTGTTGGTGATGTCGTCCGACGATCCGAACGTGTCGATGGCCCCGCCGATCACCCCTTCGAAATCAACGTCCGCGTCAGCCATTGGCACTAGGGTGACACCGTTGTCGAGCGTCAGTGACCCACCTACACTGCCTAATATGGTGCCGTGATTGACGAGAGTGACCGTATCAGCGCCGGCCGCCACGGCAACGCCGGAAAGCGGTGCGGTCTGATCGGCGATCAGTTGCGCGCCGGTCGGCAAACCCAGATGAGCGAACCCGCGCGCGCTAATCAGTCCGTCGACCTCATTGACAATCGAAACGCTGCCGGTGCCTTCTGCATCGACAAACGCGGTCAGACCCACGGCAAAGTCGATCAGCAATTGATTCTGCGGCAAGCCCAGAAGCTGACCGGGAGTGACGTAATGCCCGCCGGTAGCCAAAATCTCGCCGCTGTTGGTGGCGACGATGCTCCCATTAGCGCTCTCGGCACCGGCCACGCCGCTACCTATGTCGCCTGCCTCAACCGAAAGCGAGACGGCCCCTCCTGCATAGTCCGCCGTCTCGATGGTGCCGCTGTTGGTAAAATCCAGGGTAGCGCCAAGCGCGGTTTCCTGTTCCACTTCCAGCCCGGAAAACCCTTCGGCAAAGGTTGTCTGGCCCGGTGTCAGGCCACGGCTGATCGTCCCGCTGTTGTTGATGGTAAGGGCGGTGGCTTCCATGTCCAGTTCAACGGTTCCCGTGATCGCGCCGGTATTAACGAAGCTGGCGCTTTCAGCGTCGATAACATCCTCTTCACCGATGGCGTTGGCGTAATCATCTACGTCGATCTGCACCGCTTCAGCCTGAGCATCATCGGCGTCCTGATTGATGATGCCGTCGTTAGTGAATGCGAAGGCTCGGGTATTCGCGAAGACATCGATCCCGCCGTCCAGCGTTCCGGTGGCGCTGTTGGTCACGGTAACGCTGTTCGCCGCCGCATCTTCCTGGAATGCGGGATTGAGCGCGACTTCCAGCCCGCCGATTTCCAGTTCAACGGCCCGGTCGATGCCATTCGGATTACCGGCCATGCTGATGGTGCCGCTGTTCTCGAATACAAAATCCAACGCTACGCCGGTGAACCCAAGTCCGCCCCCGATCTCACCGCTATTGCTGATATTGACAGCGCTCAGCACGGTCGCGTCAATCGCCGAAACCAACTGCACTGCTGTACTGGTCAGCGCGTCAGGAGCACGCGTACCGGTATCGACCATCTCGATTGTGCCGCGATTGGTGAAGGTGAAATCCTGATCCGCGGCACCGAAAATCAAGGTTCCGGCCTGGCGGGATGAGAGGTTGATCTCATCGTTATTGGTGAAGGTTACGGTTCTCAACCGCAGATCGCCGTTGATCGTTCCTTCGTTGGTGAAGGATGTCAGGGCTCCACCATAGTTGACTGGGGCAGGCGAACCAGCCGTTGGCACCAGCAACAGGTGATTGTTGCCAACCTCCCCGCCATAGACCACCGCGGGGAGGCGAAGGTCGAGAAAATTGATGGTCTGGGCGCTCAGTCCCGTCCCATCAAAGGATATGTCATTGATGACCGCGTCGTTGACGATATTGCCGTCGCCATAAAGCGACAGGCCATTATGGGCCTCGCCTGGCTCGCTCGTCACCGTCACGACGGTGTTCGTTCCCAGCGCTTCTACACCGCCCACTTCAAAATGGGTTGGGAGCGTGGCGGGAAGAGCATAGGTGCCCGTGCTCGAAAATGACTGGATGAAGAAATCGAGGCCATTGCCGGGGTCAATCGTTCCGGCAACGCCGGTTGTGCCGATTGCCGACCGATTGATGAATGTCTCAGTCTTGAAACTTGCCTGAAAATTGGCATCGCCCTGTATCGCGTTCACATGCGCGACGGTAAGATCGTCTGCGACCGTGCCACCATCATTGACGTACACACCGCCATTGGCGAACACCAGACTGCCGTTGATCGCACCGCGATTGATGATCGTCGTATCGATCAGCCCGTTTACGGGGGGAGTGGTCTGAGGCAACAGCGTCAGCGCCTCAATGCTCGCGCCTGCTTCATTCTCAATCAGCAGATAGTCATTGCTGGTCTGGGTGATTGAGGTGCCCGTGCCGCTGTTAACGATGTGCGTCGCGCCATCGGTGGAGACATCCTGATCCGCGCCGGATACCGTGATTTCACATAGGCTGTCGTCTACGCCGGGACAGCTCTGCGCCGAAGCGGACTGCGCGGCCACGGCCATCGCCAAGATGCTGACACCAAAAAAAGCGCGGCCATTACGGCCACGAATTATAACTTTAGACATATTCCCCCACCTTCTAAGAAATACTGAAGCGCATCACGGTTAATTGTTTCGACACAGAAATATTGTATGGATTCGTCATCATCTAATGGTCATGACGCATTTCGGTTGACCGTCGCAGATAAGCACAGCACTAGCCAGCGCAACCGGCATATGACATATCATCACTCTCCCCCTCTCGAAGATGTTCGGAGTGATAGTATTATTAAATGACGATACATCCCCCTTCAGGGGGATGAGGCTATGACATTACCGCCGCCAACAACCGCATAAGGGCAGCCTCATTGTCCACGGCGGCTTTGGCATAAAGGCTCTTGATCTGGCCGCGCAATGTCTCTGCGGTTACTGATCGTTCGACCGCAATTTCGCTGCGTGATTTCCCATCATATAGCCGCATAGCGATATCGGCCTCTGCCGGGGTCATGCCGTAGAGCGTGGTCAGGAACGCCGCTATACCGGCCCTGTCCCTGCGCGGAGCGTTAGCGATCAGGATGGCCTGCGGCAGCTTTCCCAGCGACCATGGGCGCGCCGGCAGGCGAAAACCTTCGAGGAAAAGGGGAGGTTTCTCGACCGGGAAATCGACGCGAAGCCGGACGTGGGGCAATCCGTCATCGCTTATCAATGCGTCGATGGCCTGCCGCAATGAGAACGGTGTGCCATCGGCACCGAGCGTTTTCTTGCTCATGCGTATATCGCCGCGGACCAAATATTCTTCCGCGCTTTCGGACAGAGCCAGCACTTGTCCGCGCGCATCCAGAATAAAAGCCGTCACGCCGATGGCTTCAAACGCACCGGCAAGAAATTTCGCCTGCTCGCCCTCCATTCTTTCCTGAAGCCTGACGGCGCGCCGTGCCGCGACAGCCGCCTGAGCGAAAACACGCCGCTGGGGGGAAGTGGTTCGCCCTTCCTTTCGCTTTCGCAGGGTAGCCAGGCCGATCAAGCCGACGCCATCAAGAACGAGATTCGTCTGGCACCCAAACGGGATATCGACTTCCTCGCAGAATTCAACGTACCGCGCTGAACTTAGCGTTCCCATCTCATCATCATAGTGCCGCTCATACAGGAGGGGATCGAACTGCCCGCGCTCGATATGGCGGACCGACGCCGCGATCCTGAAATTCAGCTCGGGTGATCCACCGCCGATATCGATAAACTTCTGCAAAGCGGAAGAATCGAAGTTGGTTACGAGATTGAAGGGAACGTCGCGCGCGCCGCCAACCCCGATCAACTGACCATGTGCTGCTCCTGTGTGTCTGGCCATGATATCGAGGGCTTCGAGCCAACGTTCAGGTTCCAATGCGGCCGTTAGAAATACGTCATTCCAATCCGGCAATTCCCCGCTTCCCATCACCCCCCCCGAGTAGTTGAGTTGCATTCCTCAGGGAGGACGACATTTTTCACATGGTGTCAACCAGTTGAAAGAAGAACTGGATTGTCGCGGGTCGAATCAGTCGACGGTAGCTGTGACTGTATTCCCCTGACGCGCGATCGTTCGGTAGACAGTTGGCCGGGAAATCGAGAACAATTCGGCTAGATCGCTAATTGAATATTCTCCTGTGTCGTACATGCGGCGGAGTTCCTTTTGCTGACGATCAGACAGCTTCGGCTTTTTGCCGCGCAGCTTGCCCTTGGCGCGGGCGATTGCCATGCCTTCACGGGTACGGAGCTTGATAAGGTCCGCCTCGAACTCGGCAAAGGTGGCGAGGATATTGAAGAACAGCTTACCCATCGGATCCGCCGGGTCATGTACACTTGCGCCAAGCTGGAGCTTCACTCCGCGCGCGGCGAGATCGTCACCAATCGCGCGAGCATCTGGCACGGAACGCGCGAGCCGGTCGAGCTTGGGCACGACCAGCGTATCCCCTCTTCGCACCGCCGCAAGCGCCTGATCGAGACCGGGGCGCGTGCGATTGGTGCCGGTAAAGCCCCTGTCGGTGTAAATTCGATCCGCTGCCACCCCGAACTGGAGCAGCGTGTCGCGCTGGACTGTCAGGTCCTGTTTGTCGGTCGAGCAACGGGCGTATCCAATCAATGTCTGCGTCATGGGACCGAATGTAACGTATAAGGTGCCTTCAATGCAAAAAATATAGTACCATTCAAATGAGACTCGGGCATTGGCGGTTCGCCGTGCCCGTGAAGAAGCGTTGGCGGGTGTCCGTTGAACGATCCTCTATCGGACGGAGGCGATCACCATGTCGGATGATCGAAAGCCCGGATTGGAAGACCCGGAGGTGGCGAGGCGCATGGCCGTGTTGCGCCCGCACCTCCACGATGAGGTGCCGCTGGCACAGGCGGCGGCCGAAGCGGGCATTTCAATCCGCACGGCTCGCCGCTGGCTTGCCCGATACCGTGCCGATGGACCGATGAGTCTCGCCCGACGATCCAGGCCGGAAGCCGGAACGCGCACCTTTCCCAAGGAGATGGTCCAACTGATCGAAGGCATGGCGCTTCTCAAGCCCCCGCCGTCGATCGCCACCATCCATCGCCGCATTGCAAATCTCGCTGTTGAACAGCATTGGCGAACGCCATCCTATGGGAGCGTCCGCGACATCGTGCGGCGGATCGAACCAGCGATGCTGACGCTTGCGCATGAAGGCGCCGCCGCCTTCCGCGACCGATTCGAGCTGGTCCATCGATACCGCGCTGCCCGGCCCAATGCGACGTGGCAGGCGGACCACACCCAACTCGATATTCTGATTCTCGATGCTAGCGGCAAGAAGGCGAGGCCATGGCTGACAACAGTGGTGGACGACTATTCGCGGGCTGTTACAGGCTATATGGTGTTTATCGGTGCCCCCTCTGCGCTCAATACTTCGCTTGCGCTGCGGCAAGCAATATGGCGCAAGGCCAATCCCGCGTGGCCGGTCTGCGGTATCCCCGATGTGCTGCATGTCGATCACGGATCGGATTTCACGAGCCTCCATCTCGAACAGGCGGCGGTGGATTTACGTATCCATCTGATTTACTCGGCCGTGGCTCGCCCGCAGGGGCGAGGCAAGATCGAGCGCCTGTTCCGTACCCTCAACACGGAGTTGTTGCCGGATCTGCCTGGCAATCTTCAGGCGGGCAAGCCGGTGACACCGCCCCGTCTCTCGCTTCCCGAACTGGATGCCGCGATCGGCGATTACATCGTCTCGACCTACAATATGCGCCCGCATCGCTCGATCGGTATGCCACCCGTGAATGCATGGCGTGGCGAGGGATGGCTGCCTCGGATGCCCGAGACGCTGGCGGAGCTGGATTCGCTGCTCGTCATGGTAGCCAAGCCTCGCACCGTTCACCGTGATGGCATCCGTTTCGAAGGGCTGCGATATTTCGATCCCACGCTCGCCGCTTATGTCGGTGAACCAGTGACGATCCGCTACGATCCCCGAGACATGGGCGAAATTCGCGTGTTCCACCGCAATGTCTTCCTATGCCGGGCCGTCAGCCCGGATCATGCTGGGCAAAGCTTAACCCTGAAGGATATTCAGGCCGCTCGTGCCGCTTACCGACGGCGCCTGCACCAGGAAATCAAGGAAAAGAAGGCCCGCGTGGCGGATTACCTGCCGGCGGTCCTGCAAACACCGGGGGGCATCCCAACGCCGGTGCCCAAGCCGAAGCTTCCTCCTGCGTCAGCGGCGGCATCCGACAAACCGCGGCTTCGCACTTACTACGAGGATGGATGATGAAAGCCAGAGGATCGCGCACCACCAGCTTCATCGCGACGCAGGAGCATCGGCGCTTCACCGAGTTCGCGGATGCCGTTCGTAAGCACCGCTATATCGGCCTGTGTCATGGTCCGGCGGGCGTTGGCAAGACGCTCTCGGCGCGGCGCTATGCCCGCTGGGACGGAGCAATCTCATTGCTCACCAGTTGGGGCGTTCGAGAACCGTCAGACCTCAAGGTCTATGCTGACCTCGCCTGCTCTCGCGCCATATTCTACACGCCAACCGTTGGAGGCACACTGCGCGAGTTGCGGCAGGACCTCCCCCGGCTGCTTAACCGGGTGGATGCCTGTATCGAGCAGCACGTTCGTCGTCCTTCAAAGGAGACGCCAATCATTATCGACCGGCATATCCGTTACGTTGAATTGGTGATCGTCGATGAAGCGGAACGCCTATCCATGACGGCACTGGAATATTTGCGTGACCTTTTCGATCGGGATGACCTCGGGCTGATCCTGATCGGGATGCCCGGTATAGAAAAACGCATGTCCCGTTACCCTCAGCTCTTCAGCCGGGTCGGCTTCGCCCACCAATACCGGCCATTGCAGGATCAGGAGCTGACGTTCGTGTTGACCCGGCGCTGGCGCGACCTCGGCCTGACGTTTGATGATGCCGACTTCACCGACGCACAGGCCGTTGCCGCCATCGTGCGGATTACAGGCGGCAATTTTCGTTTGTTGCATCGCCTGTTCGTCCAGATAGAGCGCGTTCTACGCATCAATGGCCTCACCGCCATAACCGAGGACGTGGTGGAGGCAGCATGCAGCACGCTCGTGATCGGTGTCACTTAACGCTGTCAGAACCGTGCCAATTAGCGCTGAAATCTACATGCATGTTCCTCATCCCCTTCATTGTCCCAATTACCGATAGTCATTCTGTAATTCGGGCGCAATGATGGACAAAGTGAGAGGAGACTTTTCTTCCACGAAAGGCGAACGGATGTTGCCGCCCCGACACGCATCGAGCGAGCAAGTCCAGTTCCAACGAGTTTAGCCTTTATCAGCGTTGGCGCGACGGAATCCGCACTATCAGACCGTCCAGAGCGTCGGTCATCCGGATCTGGCAGGACAAACGACTCGTATGATCGGCGTCATGCGCTAGCACCAGCATCGCATCCTCGATCATCGACTTTTCTTCCAGCCGGTCAATCCACGCCTCGTCGACATGCACATGGCATGTCGCGCAGGCACAGCCGCCGCCGCATTCAGCGTCGATCCCAGGAATGTTGTTGCGGAGCGCGCCTTCCATGACGCTTTCTCCGACGGCCAGTTCCACGACCCGTACCGCGCCGTCCCGCTTGCGATAGCTGACCTTGGGCACGGATGTCGACTATTGCTCGGTTACCGAATCGGACTTTTGCTGCATGCGGGTTTCATAACCCGCGATGATCCGCTCCAACGTCCGCTTATAATCGCCCATGACGGCCGGCGGGTTGAAGGCAGGCCCCTCTCCCGCTGCGGCGCGCTCTTCGATGGCGTTGCGCCGCATCAGACACACAGCCGCGCCGATGACCACCTGGTTGACCTCGACATAGATGTCGACCGCGTCCTCCGGGGTCATGCCGCGGCTGCTGAGCAGGTCGAAAAGGCGGTTCCAATAGGCTACGGAGCCGGAATAGGATGTATACCCCATCAAATTGGTGATGAGTTGGGGTTGCGACTGGAACAGCGCGTAAGTCACGGCGGCATGCTCCCACACAATGTCCTGCCAACTCTGCCCCGTGTCCCGAAGCCCCGAATCAGCCGCCAACCGCTCAGCCACGAGTTCCAGCAGGTGATCGCGTCCCTTGACATAGCCATAGAGGGTCGCGACCCCGGTATTCAGCCGCTCAGCGACCAAACCCATGTCCAGGTTCGCCACCCCTACCTCACAGGCGGCATCCACGATCGCCTCCAAAGTCAGCCTTCTTGGCCGCCCCACGGCGCGGGCGGGTGCTAAAGGCAATCTTTTCTCACGCATCTGTTCTGAAATCCGGCTTCCTGAAAGTCGATTTTGTCACAGTGGCACCTCGCGATCTGATCGTCAACA
>DATEFI010000236.1:0-2170 GCA_035280705.1 Rhizorhapis sp.
GCAATCGCAAGACCTTTGATTATGACTTTCACGTCAGAACCTCCTGTTACCGCCAATCTGGACTTGGCTAGGCGCACTAACAGGCTGGCCTTGCGCTTTGTTCCCTGGAAACCATCCATCCATCGCATTTGCAGCAGCCCGGGCACCTCTCCAAAAGGCTTACTTCTTCAGCAAATCGCGAATTTCCCTAAGCAGGACAATATCTTCCGGTTCGGCGGCAGGCGCTTCCTCCGGCTTGTGGATAATCTTGCTCGCCTGACGCACGATCAGGAAAATGATGAAGGCGAGGATCAGAAAATTGATTAAGACGGTCAGGAACTGCCCCCAGCCAAAAAGTGCCACGCCAGCGGCCTTAAGGTCGGCGTAGCTGGCCGTCGAACCCTTGAAATCAGGCGGAATGTCGCCGAGGATGATGAAGTGGTTCGAAAAGTCGAAACCACCGAAAATCGCGCCGACCACCGGCATGATGATGTCGTCGGTCAGCGACTTTGTGATGGTCGCAAAGGCCGCGCCTATGATCACGGCCACGGCAAGGTCCAGGACATTGCCCCGGGCGATGAATTTGCGGAATTCAGCCAGCATAAGATCTGCTCCCCTTTTCTGGCGTGTGGCTGTCCCAGCAAAATAGAACAGCCTGATTGTTGCGGACAGGCAATCAGCCCCCTATTTTGCAGCCATTGAAGTCAATCGCAACATGTCCCGCTGGAGAATGAGATGACCGATCGCCGTTTGCCCTACGCTCTGCTCGCCCCGGTAGCGGCGATTTCCCTTTCGGCCTGCGGCATAAATTCGGTCCCGGCAGCCGAAGAAACCGTGAGGGCAAAATGGGCCGACGTGCAGAACCAATATCAACGCCGCGCCGATCTCGTCCCCAATCTTGTGGCCGTGGTGAAGGGCTATGCCAAACAGGAGCAGGAGACACTGACGCGGGTCACTGAGGCGCGCGCCAAGGCGACCTCGATCCAGGTAAGCGCAAATGACCTGCAGGACCCGCAGAAGGTCGCCGCCTTCCAGGCTGCGCAAAATGAACTCGGACGCTCGATCGGACGTCTGCTCGTGTCGGTGGAGGCTTATCCGGACCTCAAATCCAACCAGAACTTCCTTGCTCTCCAGAGTCAGCTTGAAGGGACGGAGAACCGCATCGCCGTGGCGCGGCGCGATTATAACGAGGCCGTGCGCGATTATAATACCCGCATTCGCACCTTCCCAGAGATGATCGGGGCGAAGCTGGTGCACGGAGCAAAGCCGATGACTCCCTTCGAGGCGACGAGCGAAGGCGCCGAAGAAGCGCCAAAGGTGGACTTCGGGGCCTGAGCGGTTCAAGCGTCGTGCAGTTGATCTCCCTGCCTTCAGAAGAAGGAACGCCCTTCGACCGGCTCAGGGCCAGCGGTGTTGCTGATCCGGGGACGAGGCTGATGCGCTTGATCCTGGCGTTGCTTGCGCTATTCCTCCTCGCCGCAACCGCGCATGCCCAGACATTCCCGAAGCTCACGGGCCGGGTGGTCGACAATGCCAACCTACTCGACCCCGCGCAGGAACAGTCCCTGACGGCGAGGCTCAAGGCGATCGAGGACGAGAGCGGGCGGCAGGTGGTGGTGGCTACCCTGCCCGACCTTCAGGGCTATGATATTGCCGACTATGGCTATCAGCTCGGCCGCCACTGGGGCATCGGCCAGAAGGAAGCCAATAATGGCGCCCTGCTGATCGTGGCGCCCAATGACCGCAAGGTGCGCATAGAGGTCGGCTATGGGCTGGAGGGTATCCTGACCGACGCCATGTCGAGCCTCATCATCCAGAATGCGATCATCCCGCGCTTCAAGGAGAATGATTATCCAGGCGGCATCCGCGCGGGCGTGGAGGAGATCGGCAAACTCCTCGCCCTGCCGCCCGATGAAGCACGGGCGCAGGCTCTTGCGGCGGAACAGCGGGCGAAGGAGCACCGGTCATCCGGTAATGGCTTCATGCTGTTCTTCTGGCTCGCGATCCTGCTCTTCTTCATTTTGCCCATGATGCTCGGCCGCGCTTTTGGCGGCCGGCGCTACCGGCGCGGCCGTAGCCCTGTGGTTATCTGGGGACCCGGCCTGGGTGGCGGCTGGGGCGGCGGAAGCGGCGGCTCAGGTTGGGGCGGCGGCGGATTTTCGGGCGGCGGCGGCAGCTTTGGCGGCGGCGG
>DATEFI010000237.1:0-7802 GCA_035280705.1 Rhizorhapis sp.
CCAAGCCGTTCCCCTGCGGGGGCAGGCATCCAGATCCCAAGCGGCTGAAGAAAAGCGGGGTCCCTGCCTTCGCAGGGACGACGGCGTTGATGGCAGGAATGTGGCTGAATGAAACGCCAGCAGGCTGAAGCGCGGGGGCGAAAGGCCGAAACCCTTTGCGCCTGGTGGTTACGCCTGAAGGGCTGGCGCATTCTTGCCCGCCGCGTGCGCACGCGGCTGGGCGAAGTGGACCTCGTCGCCCGCCGCGGCAGGATGGTGGCCTTTATCGAGGTGAAGGCCCGCGCTACGGCGGCGGAACTGGATTTTGCCATCGACGAATACCGCCTGTCGCGCGTGGCCGCCGCTGCGCGGATGCTGGCTTCCCGTTATGTGCGCAAGGGGGATGATGTCCGCATCGATGTAATGCTTCTTGCGCCCGGCCGCCTGCCGCGCCATCTGGTCAATGTCTGGCACGGCGGTTAGTCCGCGGGAAAGCCGAAAGGAATTGAAGGAATGACGCTTAAAGTCGCTGTTCAGATGGACCCGATGCACGCCATCAAGATCGGTGGGGATTCGACCTTCCATCTGATGCTGGCTGCGCAGCGGCGGGGATATCAACTCTTTCACTATCTGGCGTCCGACCTGAATTACCGGGATGGCCGGGTGTGGGCGAAAACCTATCCTGTTACAGTGCAAGCGGTCGAAGGCGAACATTTCAGCTTCGGCGAGCCGGTCAAGCTGGACCTAGGCCGCGATGCCGATGTCATCCTGATGCGGCAGGACCCGCCCTTTGATCTTGGCTATATCACCGCGACTCACCTCCTCGAACGGATCATGGACGAGACGCTGGTGGTGAATAATCCCGTCGCCGTCCGCAACGCGCCGGAAAAGGTGTTCGTGCTTGATTATGCGCGGTTCATGCCGCCGACCCTGATCACGCGAAGCCTGGAGGAAGTGCGTGCTTTTCAGGCTGAGCATGGCGAAATCGTGGTGAAGCCGCTCCATGGCAATGCCGGAAGCGCCGTCTTTCGCATCGGTGCGGATGGTGCCAATCTGGCGGCGCTCACCGAATTGTTCGGGCAGGTGTGGGTGGAGCCCTTCATGGTGCAGGCTTTCATCAGGGAAGTTGCTGGCGGCGACAAGCGGATCGTCCTGGTCGATGGCGAAATTGCAGGCGCGATCAATCGTATGCCCGGCAAAGGTGAGATTCGTTCAAACCTTGCCGCAGGGGGCTATGCGGAGAAGACGGTGCTGACCGCGAGCGAGATAGAGATCTGCGAGGCGTTAAAGCCGGAGCTCAAGAAGCGGGGGCTGCTCTTTGTCGGGATCGATGTGATTGGCGGCAAATGGCTGACCGAGATCAATGTGACGTCGCCGACCGGTATTGTGGCGATTGACAAGTTCAATGGGACGGACACTGGCGGCATGATCTGGGATGCCATCGAGCGGCGGCTGGAGGAACGCCGAAGCTGATGGGGCACGGTTTTCCGCTAAGGGTTTCGGTTAAAGGTAGATTAGTTTCGTCGTCCCTGCGCAGGCAGGGACGACGGCTACTCGTGTAATATCAGCCCTTTAAGCCCTCGGATGGGCGTTCCTGTAGACGTCGAGCAAGTGCGCTGCATCGACCTGTGTATAGATCTGCGTGGAACTGAGGCTCGCATGGCCGAGCAATTCCTGCAGCGATCTAAGATCCGCGCCGCGTCCGAGCAGATGGGTGGCGAAGCTGTGGCGCAAGGCATGCGGCGTGGTTCGCTCTGACAGGCCGAGCCGACGCCGGGCGCCCTGCACCGCCCGGCGGATAAGGGCGGGTGACAGCGGACCCCCGCGAGCCCCGCGGAAAATGGGCTCGTTCTTGATCGGCTTCCAGGGGCAGACCGACAGATAGCTTTCCATCGCTTCCCGCACTTGGGGCAGAAGCGGGACGATCCGCGTCTTGCCGCGCTTGCCCGTCACGCGAATTGTCTCGCCCAGGGGCAATATGTCACCGGCGAGGCCCAGCGCCTCGCTGATGCGAAGCCCCGCTCCGTACAGCAGGAGCAGCACTGCCCAGTCGCGGGCCCCGATCCAGCCTTCGCTGCGTTGTTCTGACACATCTTCGGCGAGCGCGACGGCTTCGTCCGGCGAGACCGGCCTTGGGACACCACGCTTGACGCGCGGTCCCTTAACGGCTGGAACATGCGCCTCTGAGCCACCCGCAAAGCGCAGGAAGGTCCGGACTGCTGACAATTCCCGCGCCGCCGACACATTGCCGAGGCCCTCCATCCTCCGTTCTGCGAGAAAGGCGCGCAGGTCAGCCGGGCCAAGCGATGCCAACAGCTTTCGCGTCACTGCGCCGCCGCGATAGCCCTGAAGGAAGTCGATCAGGCGCTCAGCGGTCGCTACATAGGCGCGAACCGTATGTACCGAACGCCGCCGGTCCTGCGCGAGGTGCAGCCGCCATTCCTCAATCAATGCTAGTGCCGCTGTCATGCTGCCGACTGTATAGGGGCAGGGCGCGCGCGCCAAGTCTTGCTGCGGAATGGTGGCAACTGCTGCGCAAGCGCTTATGATGCAGTCATTGGCGGAGATGCTTGCATGTTCATAGAGATCAACTTCGATGGACTGATCGGACCCTCGCACAATTATGCCGGGCTTTCGCTGGGCAATGTTGCGTCCGCCACCAATGCGGGCGCAGAGTCCGCCCCCCGCGCGGCGGCGCTTCAGGGGATTGCCAAGATGCGGCACCTGATTGGTCTCGGGTTGCATCAGGGCATATTGCTCCCGCACGACCGCCCCGAAGTGCGCTGGCTCCGCTCGCTCGGCTTTACGGGTGACGACGATACGGTTTGCGCCGTAGCCTGGCGGGAGGAGCCTGCGCTGTTGCGGAACGCCATGTCGGCCTCTGCGATGTGGACGGCCAATGGGGCGACCGTATCCCCGGCGCCCGACACGGCCGACGGACGTTGCCATTTGTCAGCTGCCAATCTTTCGACGATGGTTCATCGCAGCATCGAGTGGCCCGAAACAGAACGGCAGTTGCGCCAGATCTTTGCTGACGAGCGCTATTTCGCGGTTCATGGACCAGTTCCGGGCTGCTTCGGCGACGAGGGAGCCGCCAATTTCATGCGTATCGCGGCGCAGCACGGCGAGCCGGGCGTGGAAATCTTCGTCTATGGCGAACAGCCGCCAGGCGGCTTTCCCGCACGCCAGCATCGCCGCGCATCAGAGGCTGTGGCGCGCAGGCATGGCCTTGACCCCGACAGGGCATATTTCGCCCGGCAGAGCGATGCCGCCATTCAGGCGGGTGCGTTTCACAATGACGTCGTTGCCGTGGCCAATGAAGGGGTGCTCTTCGCTCATGCCCAGGCCTTCGCCGATCCGGCAGCTCTTTATGACTTCATCCTGGCAAGGCTGCCTGAGGCGAGCGTCATCGAGGTGCCCGCCGATCGGGTTTCATTGGCCGATGCCATCGGTTCCTATTTGTTCAACTCCCAGCTCCTTTCCCTGCCTGAGGGAGGAATGGCGCTGATTGTTCCGGCCGAATGCAGGGAGAACAAGGCGGTGTCCGGCTGGCTCGACAGCCTGCCCGGAAATTCGCCCATCCGGCAGGTCCATGTGCTCGATGTGCGGGAATCGATGCGCAACGGCGGCGGGCCTGCCTGCCTGCGGCTGCGGGTTGCGGTAGATAAGGCGGTGCTGCCCGCGATCGATCAGCGCTATATGGCCGACGAACGGAAGTGCGATGCGCTCGAAAGGCTTGTGGAGCGATATTGGCCCGCCCGCATCATGCCCGATGATCTGGGAATGGCTGAAACATGGGCCGGCTGCCGCCGCGCGCGCGGCGCTCTGTTCGATCTTCTTGAGCTTGGCTGAGCTCAGATTTCAAATTGGCCCGCTTGAACCGTCGGGGCTGCATGTCCCCGGTACAGGAAGCCCAGAATACCGGCCGCGACCGCTATGATGGCGTGCAGCCACACATTATTGCCGTAAAGCGGGACAAGCCCGAACAGGGTGTGCAAATTGGCTTCGCCGATCAGACCCAGGACGGCCAGCAACGCATAGATGACAGCGACAGACCGGAAATAAACGCGCGAGGCGGAGATGCTGGATGCAGCTATCAGCGCCCACAGGCCAAACAGCAGATGCACCAGATTGTGCAGCAGATTGACCGGGAACAGCCCCAGCTCCAACCCCAGAAATGCCTCCATGCTCACATCCGGGTGGGAATGTGCGGGTGTCAGCGCGGGTACGAACCCTGCAATCCCTACGAGCAGGAAGACCACACCGAAAATATAGGCAAATGCACGAAGGCTCATCATCGCCTCCCTCAGGCCCCTGGCTGCCATTTCAAACCATTTGAGCGGTGATCGGTTCCCTTCGGGCGATGGCCTGCGTGTTCAGGAGACCGATCCGCTGATTGGCAGAGCTTCCGCCTCATCGGTGTGCTTGCGCTCCAGCGACTTGACCGCTGGCCCGTGCAGCACTTCTCCATCCAGGCTGAAGCGGGAACCGTGACAGGGGCAGTCCCAGGTCCGATCAGCTTCGTTCCAGCCCAAAATGCATCCCATGTGCGAGCAGGCGGCAGAAACACTGTGCAGGCTGCCCCCTTTGTCGCGGTAGGCAGCGATGGTTTCGCCGCCAATGTCCATAATCGCCGCATCGCCAGGGGCAAGCTCGTCGAAGGATTTGAGCTTGCGGGAGAGATATCCGCTGACGAGATGCTTGGCGACGCCGAGATTGCCCTTGGTGAACCTCGCCGCGCTCGCGAACGGCTTCACGCGGGAGGCGTCGAAAAGCTGCAGCCAGTGGTTCTCGCGACCGGCAATGATGTCGGCAAGGATCATAGCCGCTGCTGTCCCGGTGCTGATCCCCCAGGCGTCGAAGCCGGTGGCGACCAGATAGGAATGTTTGCGCTTCGAGGACCAGCCGATGAACGGCGCGCCGTCCATTGGCGTATAGTCCTCATTGGTCCAGCGATAGGCGATGTTGCGGACGCCGAACTGTTCTGCTGCGAAATTTTGCAGGTCTTCAAAACTGGAGCGTTCCTGCTCCACATCACCCGGTTTGAATGTGTTGCCGCCAAGGATCAAATTGAGTTCGCCATTCCCGCGGTGGGTGCGGATCGAGTGGTGAGGCTCGCCGAGGCTCAGGAACATGCCATTGGGAGCGCGGCCCGGATCGACCTTTCCGACGATGACCGGGTGCATGTGCGGATAGGCTTCGGCGTAAAAGGTGCCGACTTGCCCAAGCGGCATGTGCGTTGCCATGATGACGGTGTCGGCCTTCACACGGCCTTCACTGGTTGCGACCGCATCCGGGCTCCAATCCACGACGCGGCTGTTTTCGAAGATATAACAGCCCTCGCCCGCCAATGTGGCGGCAAGGCCGATGACATATTTGCAGGGATGGAACTGCGATTGATCTTCAAAGCGCATCGCCGCGAGGATCGGGAAAGGCAGGCCTGTATCGCGGGTGAGGGCGGCGGGCAGGCCAAGGCGGCGGGCGAGGTCCGCTTCCTTTTCGATCTCGGCCACATGCTCCCGCTGCGTCGTGTAGATATAGGCTGGCTTTGCCTCCAGGTCGCTGTCGATGGCGTGCTGGACGGCAAGAGCCTTGATCTTCCTGATCCCAGCCTCATTCGCTTCCGCATAGATACGCGCGCCAGACTCGCCGAATTTTTTCTCCAATAGCTGATATTTGGTGCCGTGCTGGGACGTGACTTTGGCCGTCGACTTTCCGGTGACGCCTTGCCCTATCTTCAGGGCCTCCAGCACGGCGACGGTCAATCCTGCATCCTTCAGCAGCCTGGCCGCCGTAATGCCGACAGTGCCACCGCCCACGATCGCCACGTCCGCTTTGATCTCACCTGTAAGCTGCGGATAAGAACTTGTGGGAGAAGTGGCGATCCAATAGGACCCGGCGCCTGAACGAACGGACATGACAGCTCCTTTCTGCCACTTGCCCCCAAGCCTTTAGGGGAAACCGCCGCCCTTGATCATTGGTTCCGAGCCGCTTGGGCCACTGCTCATGCGAGCGCCCCGCGAAGATAAGAGATCGAACGATCACGGAGCAGGTCGATCCGGCCAATGACATGCTCCTCGGGAGCGGCTCCCAGCAACTCGCGGTAAGATGACTGCGGTGTTTCCTCAGTGACGATCCGATGCTCTGCTTCCAGTGCCGCGGCAAGATCCCGAACCTTGTTGAAGCGGTAGGCGCTGGGGGTGCTCAGAAAGGGTTTGCGGTTGATCAGCGCGAACACGCATCCGTGAAAGAAGTTGGTGACGACCGCATTGGCTTGCGACATCAGCTGAGCGAATTGCAGGGGGCCTGCGTCGATATGGCTTTCATGCGCCCATTGGTTCCAATAGCCGACGCTCAAAAGGCGAATGCCGGTGGCGCGGCTCCAACTCTGCAGGGCGTGCTGCAGCCATGGCGGGAATCCATGGCCATAAATGAGAGCAAAGGGTTCATGCGGCGGGTCACATGAATCCTCTATGATCGCAGGGAACAAGAGGCACGGATCAAGAACGAGTTCGGCCTGGGTTCCGAGTGCGCTTTCAACGAGGCGCCTGGAATTGTCGTCACGCACAGAAATTGAGTGAAAGCGCCGGAGCTTTTCCGCCCAAGGGGGAGGGATGCCTTTGCTGGCGTCATGATTGCCGAAGCTTGCCGCATAGGAAATGAGCCGCCGGGTCTCAAGACCGCCTCCGAAGAAGATCGGGGAATAGCCATACCAGGGGTGCTGGAAATTCCAGACCTCATCGCTTCCGACGATGATGATCTCATATCCGGGAAGTTCGTCCGGCTGATCGATGGGAAACGGGTTCGAGAGCGGCAATCGGCACCAGGCTTCGGCAAAGCGGCGTCCCTTGACCTTGTATGAAACGAGATCCGGGAGCCGGCTCCGCTGGGGCAGGGAGGGTTGCAGCAAACAGCGCTGCTCGGCCCGCCTGACCCTGTCGCTTTGGTGATCGAGGAGCTGGGGGGCATATCCAAGGCCCATGAGGCCCTCTGCCAGGCACCGGGCCTGCCAATATGACCCGTAGTTGAAGCAGCGATGAAATGTGAGGATGCCAAGCTTTGCGGAGGTCGCCATTTACGGGACAATCGCCCGGCCGGAAAGGAGTTCCGGGAGGGGGCCAAAGGCGGCGTGATCAGCAGGATATCTCATCCCCTGTAGCTCTTCTCCTCCAGCAATTCAGAGCCGAGGCAGAGATTTATCTGCCGTTTTATCGACGCCCTGACGTCGTTCCGCTTGTAGACCGAGCGGGCGAGCTCAATAAACTCCCGATCAAAACGGGCCTTGGCTTCCTGCTCGCGTATTGCATCCTCTATGGTCCAGAGCGCCCGATTTACGTCCCTCAACTGCTGAAGGAGAGGGGAGATGCCATTTTCATCCATTGCCGGGCCCGCAATGTCTTTCAGCAGCAGATATTCCTTTGCGACATTCGCGCAGGCATTGGGGCGGTGGATTTGCTGCGTCTTGATCTCCAATATGGTGATCTTGTCCAGAAGCTCGCCCCAGGAAACCGGCACCATGGGTTTACGCAAATAGGTCATTGGCTGGTTCGCTCGCTCGGCGCCTCTCCATCCGTGTTGTCAGGTCGCGTTCGACCCGGGACATTACGTCTCCCCAGTCGCCTGGCTGGGACTGGGAATAGAGCCGCATCGAAGGATACCAGGGGCTGCTGGCCTCTCCGGGAGACCAGCGCCAGTCAGGCTCGGCCTTCAGGAGAAGCCATGTCGGCTTGCCCATGGCGCCGGCAAGATGGGCGATCATGGTATCGACCGTGACGACCAGATCCACACCGGCAACGAAGGAAGCAGTCGTCTCCATGTCGAAG
>DATEFI010000238.1:0-6578 GCA_035280705.1 Rhizorhapis sp.
GACGAGATGGGCACGAAGGAACCCACCATCATTCGCCAGGGTGCGAACCGGATCGTGGTGCAGGTGCCGGGCCTTCAAGATCCCGAGGCGCTCAAGTCATTGCTCGGCAAAACGGCCAAGCTGGAATTCAAACTGGTCGACACTACTGCCGATCCCGCGGAACTGGCCTCTGGCCGCGCTCCTGTGGGCAGTCAGATCCTGCCCTATCCGACCAACCCTGCCGGCATCCCCTATATCGCCGTGAAGCGCCAGGTGATGATCAGCGGCGACCAGCTCATCGATGCGCAGCAAGGCTATGACCAGCAGAATAACGAGCCCGTCGTCAATATCCGCTTCGACGGCGCAGGGGGACGCAAATTTGCCCGGGTGACAACCGAAAATGTGAACAAGCCCTTCGCGATCATTCTGGACGGCACGGTACTGTCGGCACCCAATATCAACGAGCCGATTCTGGGCGGCTCGGCTCAGGTATCCGGCAGCTTCACGGTGGCGAGCGCCAATGAACTGGCGATCGCGCTCCGCTCGGGCAAGCTGCCGGTTGCGCTGACGGTGGTCGAGGAACGGACCGTTGGCCCTGATCTTGGGGCCGATTCCATCCGCAAGGGCATGCTCGCCTGCGTGATCGCCACCACGGCTGTGCTGGTATTCATGCTGGTGACCTATGGGCGCTTTGGCCTTTACGCCAACATCGCCCTCGTCGTGAACATCTTCCTCATCATTGGGATCATGGCGATCTTCAATGCGACGCTGACGCTGCCCGGTATCGCCGGGTTCGTGCTCACAATCGGTGCGGCGGTGGACGCGAACGTGCTTATCAACGAGCGCATCCGGGAAGAGCAGCGTCGAGGGCGAGGGATCATCCAGACGATCGAGGTCGGCTACAAGGAAGCGAGCCGGGCCATTTTCGACGCCAATATCACCAATGTCATCGCGGCGGCGCTGATGTTCTATTTCGGCTCCGGCCCCATCCGTGGTTTCGCCGTGGTTTTGACCATCGGCATTGTCACCAGCGTCTTCACCGCCGTCACCGTCTCGCGCCTGCTGGTGAGCCTCTGGCTCCGCAAGCGTCCGGCGAAACTGGTTATCTGAGGACGGGAGAAGATCATGCGTTTGTTGAAGCTCGTCCCTGAAAATACGAACATCCACTTTCTGAAGTGGCGCAACCTCGCCATGGCGATCAGCTTCCTGATGATCGTGGCGTCCATTGCGCTCGTGGCGGTCAGGGGCCTTAATCTGGGTGTCGATTTCGTCGGCGGCCAGATGGTGCGCGTGACGTTCAAGGCCGCACCCAATCTTGATGACCTGCGGAGCCGCGTCGAGGCCCTCGGCCTTGGCGACACCACCATCCAGCAGTTCGGCGCGCCAAATGAGGTCACCATCCGCACGCCGCTGCCACAGGGAGGCGAAGGCGCCTCCAACCAGGCGGCACAGGCGCTCAAGGAAGCCGTGCAGGCAGGTTATCCCGATGCCAAGTTCGGCAGCGTGGATGCGGTGTCCGGCAAGGTTTCGGGCGAACTCTTCCGCACTGGCACCTACGCCATGGTGCTGGCGATGATAGCCATCTCCATCTACATCTGGTTCCGCTTCGAATGGCAGTTCGGCCTTGGGGCGCTCTTTGCTCTCTTCCACGACGTGTCGCTGACATTCGGCTTCTTCGCGCTGACGCAGCTCGAATTCGACCTCAACATCGTTGCAGCGGTGCTGACCATCATCGGCTATTCGTTGAACGACACCATCGTGGTCTACGACCGCATCCGGGAAAATCTTCGCAAATACAGGAAGATGGAGATCATCCCGATCCTTGACCTGTCAGTGAACGAAACGCTGGCGCGCACCTTGATGACCTCGCTCACCATGATCGTGGCGCTGGTTTCATTGCTGGTCTGGGGACCGGAGGTCATCTTCGGCTTCACCGCTGCGATGCTGCTCGGCATTTTCATCGGCACCTATTCGTCCATCTACATGGCCGCCCCCATCCTCGTATGGGCAAAGGTCGGGCCGCACAGCTTCGTGCCCAAGGAAGGCGGTCCAGCGCTCGGTGCTGAGCGGATGGGCCGGACGGAGCCAATGGGCGAGTCATGATCGACCTGCGCCGCGATCCTGCTGCGCCGGGGCCGGTAATCACCGGCTTTTCCGGCACGGCTTTTCGCGTGCAGGACAAGCTGTTTGCCAAGGGCTTGATGCTGACCACGGAGGAAGCCCTTGACTGGACGGCGCCGGAGATCGGCTCTCTTGCAATCGATGACCTGCGCCCGCTGCTTGAAATCCAGCCGCCGCCCGAATTCCTGCTGCTCGGAACAGGCGCATCCTTGACCCATCCGCCCCGCGCCCTGGTAAATGCACTGGAAAGTCTTGGCATTGGCGTAGAGTCCATGGACAGCCGCGCCGCCGCCCGCGCCTGGGGCGTTCTGCGTGGCGAGGGCCGCTGGATCGTGGCGGCGCTACTGCCTCTGTGAGGGGCAGACGGAGGAGCGATGATCAGAACCGGCCCGCTCAAGATCAAGCTCCAGCTTTTCTGCGGGGATGAGATCGCCATGGGTCCGGGCAAGGCGGACCTGCTCGAAGCGATCGCCAGGGAGGGCTCGATTTCCGCAGCCGGACGGGCACTCGGCATGAGCTACCGCCGGACCTGGCTTCTGGTCGACGCCATGAATCGATGCTGGCGTGAACTGCTCGTGGAAACCTCCCCCGGCGGCAGTCATGGCGGAGGCGCAAAGCTGACCCCCTTCGGCCGGTCGATCCTCTCCCGCTATCGTGACCTCGAAAAAGCCTGCGGAACCGCAGCCGAAGGCGAAACGCTCAGCACCATGGCAAGGGATCTTCTGCCGCAGCCGAAAAATTCGCAGGCCCAAGGGTGACTTGAGCCCGCGCTCGCTCGTTGTATATGAACGAATACAACTCTCAGGAGGTGCGATTCGTGATCAGACTATTGCTGGCGTTGCTTTCCGCGCTGCTCCTCCTCGTCTCGCCAGCAAATGCCCGGCAAAAACCGCCATTGGTGCTGGCGGCTGCCAGCCTCCAGGAATCGCTTAACGCCGCCGCTGATGCCTGGGCCAAAAAGGGCAAGGACAGGCCGGTCCTGTCCTTTGCCGCCTCCTCTGCCCTCGCCCGGCAGATCGGCGCGGGCGCTTCGGCCGACATCTTCATTTCCGCAGATGAGCCCTGGATGGATGAGGTCGAGAAACAAGGTCTGATCCGCGCAGAAACCCGGAGATCCTTTCTCTCGAACCGGCTGGTCCTCATCGCCCCCGCGAAATCCCGGCTGAAGCTCAACATCGCGAAGGGATTCCCGCTGGCCCGCATGCTTGGCGAGGGACGGCTTGCCATGGCTGATCCCGATGCGGTTCCGGCAGGCAAATATGGCAAGGCGGCCCTTGAAAATCTGGGCGTCTGGCCACCTGTCGAATCCCGGATCGCTCGTGCCGAAAATGTCCGCGCCGCCCTGGCGCTGGTCGAGCGGGGCGCAGCGCCCCTGGGAATTGTTTACGCCACCGACGCCCGGGCTGCCACGGGCGTCAGAATCGTCGGCACCTTTCCCGCGGCCACGCATCCCCCGATCACCTATCCCCTGGCCGTACTGAAAAGCGCCTCGAGCCCTGATACCGAAGCCTTCCGGCGCTTTCTGCTGTCGCATCAAGGCCGCGCCATTTTCGCTCGCTACGGCTTCACCACGATCGGCCAATGAGCGCGCTCACCGCTGATGACTGGCAGGTCATCCTGCTGTCGCTGAAAGTCAGCGGCGCAGCCGTTCTGCTGACCCTGCCGATAGCCTTCGGCCTCGCCTGGCTGCTCGCGCGAGGACGCTTTCCGGGCAAGGTGCTGCTCGACGGTCTGGTTCACCTGCCGCTGGTGCTCCCGCCCGTTGTGACTGGCTGGCTGCTGTTGCTCGCCTTCGGTCCTGCGGGACCGCTAGGGCGCTGGTTCGAGAAATGGCTGGGCATCGTCTTCATGTTCCGCTGGACCGGCGCAGCGCTCGCAGCGGCGATCATGGCCCTGCCGTTGATGGTGCGCGCGATCAGGCTTTCGGTCGAAGCCATCGACCGGCGGCTGGAGGATGCAGCCCGCACGCTGGGCGCGGGACCTGCGCACATGTTCTTCACCATCAGCCTGCCCATGGCGCTTCCCGGCATCTTGGCGGGAGCGGTGCTGGGCTTTGCGCGCTCGCTTGGGGAGTTCGGAGCGACCATAACCTTCGTCTCGAATATTCCCGGCGAGACGCGAACGCTTCCCATCGCCATCTATTCCGCATTGCAGGTGCCCGGAGGCGACCCGGTCGTCGCCCGGCTGGCGATCGTTTCCGTGCTCCTCTCGCTGATTGCGCTGCTGGCATCCGAAGCGCTGGCCCGCCGTGGCGGCCGGGGGACGGCGCATGTCCTTTGAAATCAGGGTGCAACGGCATGTGGGTGCGCTGGACCTGCGGCTGGATATAGAGGCCGGTCCCGGCATTACAGCGCTCTTCGGGCCATCCGGCGCGGGAAAGACCAGCCTGCTCAACATGGTGGCTGGCCTGCTGAGGCCCAGCGAAGGCCGCATCGCCGTTGATGGAGAGGTGCTGTTCGACAGCGCACAGGGAATCGACATTCCGCCGGAGAAGCGCCGGGTCGGCTATATCTTCCAGGACGGCAGGCTGTTCCCGCACAAGCGGGTGCGCGCGAACCTGCTATATGGCATGCGGCTTGCTTCGCCCGAACATCGCTGGTTGACTTTCGACGAAGCGCTGGCTTTCCTTGGCATCGGCCATTTGCTGGAACGCTGGCCCGCCACGCTTTCGGGGGGCGAAACCCAGCGCGTGGCGATCGGGCGCGCCTTGCTCAGCGGCCCCCGCTTCCTGCTTATGGATGAGCCGCTGTCCTCGCTGGATGCTCCGCGCCGGGCCGAGATCATGACAGTGATCGAGCGGATTCGCGACGAGCTGAAGCTGCCGATCCTCTATGTGAGCCATGACCGGTCTGAAGTGGAAAGGCTGGCCACAAGGATCGTTCCGCTTGGCGGCGTCCCTATGGAAATTCAAAATGGGCAAAGGGGCTGACGCAAGGCGGCTCCATGCCATAATAGGCCACCCGGCCCTTCCCTTCCTTGTACACATCCAGATAGTTGGTCGTCGTGATGAACGTCGCGAGAACCGTCCGGTCGAACCCTTCGAAACGATTGCGGATCGCATAGGGACCGGTGCTGCCAAGCAGATGGCTGGCGCCGAAAAAGGCCCCTGCGCGCAACATCAGGCCGGTTTCGCCGTCCAGTTCCACCAATTTGGCGAAGTCGTTCGTGAAAGCCGCCATATCCTTGTCGCTGATGTCGAATTCGCCGAGCAGCCTGGTCAAGGTGCGCCGCATGAGATCGGCAAGGTCGAAGGACGCCACTCCCGCAGCACCTGTAGCAGCCAGCGTGGCCACCGCCGCCGCCCCTGCGAACAATCCGCGTCTGGAGACGGAAAAAGCCATGTCCCCGTCCTCTCTCAAACGATCCGGCTGGCGGCACGAAGCGACAGCGCCGCCGCAGTCAGGCTGGGGCCGGAAGCCGTGCAGGTCGGAAAGACCGAAGTGCCCACCGCGACCAGATTGCGCCAGCGGTGGTGAATCTGATTCTCGTCCACCACCGATAGCGCGGGGTCGTGTCCCATTCGCATCGTGCCCTGATGATGCGATTCGGTGCGGCGGACGTTGCGGAAGTAGATTTCTTCTACCGGCAAGGGCGCAAGAATCTTCGGCAGCGCCGCCATGACGCGCTCAACCCCTTTCTGCGCATAGGAGGAAGGCCCTTCATGCACGACTTCGGGGATGCCGGGCTTCGGACCCTTCCCCACATGATTGCCGGGCTCCAGCAATTCTTCGACCACGATCGTCAGGGGCAGCGTCTGCCGCCAGCGCCCCCTTTCCGCGCGAAATCCGAAGGGCCAGCGATTTTCGAAGGAAATCATCGCAGAGCCCGACTCCGACCGGAACGGCCCATCATATTCGCTGTAATTCACGCCGGTGGTGATCGTGCTTCCGTCGAAATTCTCCAGCCCGTCGAGAAAGGCTTCGACACCGATGCCATAGCCCTCATGCAGCCCCTTCCCTGTATGGCCGCCACCCATATCGGACTGGATCATGATCGCCGGGCTGTGGATCGAGTTGGCGCCCAGCACGAACAGGTCGCCATGAACGCGATATTCCCTGCCCCCATTTTCAAAGATCAGGGAACGAATGCTATTGCTCCCGCCCTCGAACCTCAGGGCCGTCGATTGCAGGCAAACTGAGACATTGGGCTTTTCGAAGATACCGATCAGGCCGTTGTTGACCGTGAACTTCGCATTTGCGGGGCACAGCCAGCAGCGCAGGGAACAGCAGCACGCCGGCCGCTGCTCCGTCGCCACCCGTGCGCGGGCGGTCGGCATGACGAAATGCAGGCCCGGCTGCGCCTTCTTCATCAGCTTGTCGGGTGATGTCAGGTGATGTGGCGGCTGCGGATAGGGCGTGGAGCGCGGAAACATGCTGGCCATGTCCGGATCGCCGGAGATGCTCATGACCTCTTCGGCCTGGCCGTAGAACGGCTCCAACTCGTCATAATTGAGCGGCCAGTCATTGCCCACGCCGTAC
>DATEFI010000239.1:0-8774 GCA_035280705.1 Rhizorhapis sp.
ATGGGCACCAGATCAAAGCTGCGGAAGTCGCGGGTGCGCAGCAGTTCCGACTGAATCTCCCGGCCGCTATAGGCGGTGTAGGTTCCGAGCCATTCCAGCGACCCGTCATCATGGGTGAATTGCACGAGGCGAAGGTCCTCAAGGCCATTGGCCTGCGCTGGCGTGATGGGGAAAATCACAGTGCCGGAAAGCGTCGCGTCGCGATGGCGGAAGACGGTCACCGGTCCCTGCAGGCATGTGTCTTCATCGCAATGCGCGTCGGTGGCCGTTGCGAAGGGCGGCTGGGGCGCGAGGCGGAGCTCGGCATTTTGCGTTATGATGCCTTCGCGGAAAGCGACCGAGCTGATATGGCCTTCGCCCACCGCCCGCAACGACATGATGATGCGCTGGGAGCCTTCGGGCATGCCGCTCTGGTCATGATGAGGCACGACGCTGGGGTTCATCAGCGCGGCCGCGGCATAGCTATATTCATGACAGAAATAGGCGCCGATGAGCTGCCGCTTTTCATCGCTGATGCTGGTGCCGTCGAGCTTCAGCTGCACGGCGATTTCGTCATAGCGAGTCATGAAGACGCGCCGCGTCTGCCAATGGCGCTCCTCAAAATCCTTCAGCACGACTTCAAGCTGATCGTGGGCGGTGCGCTCGTCCATCTTCAGCACTTCCCGCACCAGCCGCTCGGTCCGGCTGGGCACTGACCCGTTGGACTGCCAGGCAAGGTGGAAAGGCCGGACCACCACGCGCGACGGGTCGGCATAGAGGCGGAGATGATGATTATGGACGCTCAGCACGGTGCGACCCCCCAAGCACTTCAGTTCGGACGCCGCCCCGTTCAGGCGGCGACGCCGGCCCTATGTGCCACGTCCACCCCTGTTTGGGAAAGACGCAAAATCGCGCAGGAGGCAAGTTGCAGCGCCAATATGGATTCCGCTCCCTGGTTGCGGTTGACGCCGACCGGCGTCAGTCCGTCATAACAGCCCCCATCTTCCCGGCTGCTGAGCGGAATATCGAGGTCGTTGCGGCCAAGGAACCATTGATAGGCCTTCTCCGCCTCCATCCGCCACCGCACATTGCCAGTGACCTCAAAGGCCGCCGAACAGGCGTCGATGGTGGCCTGCGCCTCCAGCGGCTGCTGGTCGAAGGGCAGCGGCGGCTGATATTCGCGGCCGAAACTGTCCGTCCCGACGGCGCGAAAATGACCTTCGGGCGCGGTCTGCTGAGCGACGATCCATTCCAATGTGGTGATGCCGCAGTCCAGAAAATCCGTTCGTCCCAATGCCTTGCCGGCGCGAAGCAGGGTTTCGGGCAGGCGGGCATTGTCATAGGCAAGCACGGCTTCGAACCAGGCCCAGTCAGGACGCCGCGAAATGTGGAGCAGCGAGAGAAGCTCTTCGCCGAATTGCTCCAGCAACTGCCGCGAAAGGGCATGGCCGGGATGCGCCTCCTGCATCGCGGCGGCGCCCAGCATCACAAAGGCCTGCGCACGGGGGGCGCCGAGCTCACCGGCATGACCCGCAATCCTGTCGAAGAGAACCGAGGCCCAATCGCGATGCTTTGCGGCTGGGGCATCCCGCGCTGTCGTGCCGATCGACCAGACGGCGCGTCCGGAACTGTCCTCCGATCCTTCCTCTTCCATCCAGCTGCGATCGAAGCGCATGAAATTGCGGAAGCGTCCCCGCTCCGGATTCCAGGCGTGCTGGACGAACGAGCCGTAGATGCTGGTCAGCCGGTCGCGCTCCGTTTCATCCATGGCGGGCATCCGGCTCATCAGAATGAGCGCCCGGGCATTGTCGTCCAGGCAATAGCCATGGGTGCGGTCGGGAACGGAGTAGACGCTGTGCTGCAGCATCCCGGTCGCGTCGGTCATGCGGATGACCGCGCTGAGGTTGGGCGGCAGCGGCTGGAATCTTGCAGCAGCCGAAATGCGGGTCAGCGGCGCGTTTCGCAGTTCGCCAAGCAACTGGGCCGCCCGCTGGGCAAGCTTCGACCAGAGCATGGTCCGCCCGCGCTCATAAGCTTTGGCCGCCAGTGCTTTCCGCGCCTCGTCATCCGACAGCAGTCCGCCGATTTCCCGGCCAAAGGCTTCGCTGTCATGAAATCCCACAAGGACGCCATGCCCCTGATCCAATATCTCGGTCGCATGGACATAAGGTGTCGAGACGACCGGCTTGCCCATGGCAATGGCGTAGGAAAGCGTTCCCGAGGTGATCTGCGCCGGATTATTATAGGGAGTCACGTAGATGTCGGCCGCCTGCAGATAATCCAGCAATTCCTCCAGCCCCACATAGGCATTGATGAAGCGCACATGACCGGCGACGCCCAGCTTTTCAGCCGAAACCTGCAGCGATTCGCGCAATGCTTCTCCGTCCCGGCGCAGGATATTGGGATGGGTCGCCCCAAGCACGACATAAAGCGCATCGGGATGCTGTTCCACGATGGCGGGCATGGCGCGGATCATATGGTCGATGCCCTTGTCGGGAGCGATCAGGCCAAAGGTCAGCAGCACCTTGCGCCCTTCAAATCCGAAATTGGGCTTGATGCTCGCAGGATCGGCATAGAGACGGTCCGGCACCCCATGGGGGATGATCTCGATCTTGTGCGCGGGCACGGCGTGGACCCGGCGCAATATCTCGCGGCCCTTTTCCGACATGACAATCAGCTTGGCCGAGCGGCGGATCACTGCTTCCAGCACCCGGCGTTCGTCGGGGTTGGGCCTTTCCAGGACCGTGTGCAGCGTCGTCAGCAAGGGAATATCGGTGCGGTGCAGGATCTTCAGCACCATGTCGCCGGCCGATCCGCCGAA
This sequence comes from Rhizorhapis sp., assembly GCA_035280705.1. Classification (GTDB taxonomy): domain Bacteria; phylum Pseudomonadota; class Alphaproteobacteria; order Sphingomonadales; family Sphingomonadaceae; genus Rhizorhapis. The sequence goes on from DATEFI010000239.1 coordinate 2,801, forward strand.
AATCCCATATTCATGCTGAAGCCAGATCGCCTGGGCGCCGCTTTCTTCGATTTTGCAGGCTGCGGTGGTGTAGCTGGTGGGGTCGAACTGCGCGATGGTGGTTACGCCCGCGGGATAGACCAGATCGTCCCGCCCGTCGTCCATGGCGTAAAGATCGATCCGCATTCCGGGGAAGCGCTCGCGGAGCGCATTGACTGTATCTGTGGTGAAGGTGGCAATGCCGCAACGCCGCGGCACGCTGTTTCCGATAATCGCTATATGGTCCGGCACGCCGGCAAAAGATTGGGCTCCTGAGGTAACCTCGTTCATCTCTAACCTTTCGCAAACGCAACTAGATAGGAATGGTCCGGAACTTCCTTTTTTAACGACTCGGAGAGAGGGATGGTTGCGCGCCTTGTGCAGCGCAGCAAGGAAAATCTGCGAAAAGAGGCAAAAACGGGGCGGATCAGCCGCGGCCGCGATAGCCCGGCACATCCTGGGGCGGCAACCACATGCCTTCAGGGGGCGGTCCCGACTGCCAGAAGACGTCGATCGGAATGCCGCCGCGCGGATACCAATAGCCCCCGATCCGAAGCCAGAGCGGGCGCATTTCAGAGAAGAGCCGTTCGCCGATCCCTACGGTGCAGTCCTCGTGAAAGGCGGCATGGTTGCGGAAGGCGCCCAGGAACAGCTTCAGTGATTTCGATTCGACGATGGTGTCGCCCGGCGCGTAATCGATCACCAGATGCGCGAAATCGGGCTGGCCGGTGACGGGACAGAGCGACGTGAATTCAGGCGCGGTGAAGCGGACCAGATAGGGCCTGCCGGGCCGGGGATTGGCCACATAGTCAAGCACCGCCTCTTCGGGCGAGGCGGGCAGGGCACTGGTCTGGCCGAGATGTTTAAGGGTCATACGTTCATCTTCATGCTGGGATTGGCCGCTGATATAGGGCTTGTGGGCGATTTTGAACAGTTGGGGGGCTCGGCTGGGTAACCCGAGATGTTAGCGTCGTCCCTGCCCTTCGACTGCCCGCAGGGCGGGCGCTCAGGATAAATTGCGGCTTTCGGCCGCAGGCAGGGACCCCGCTTTTTCTTCTTTAGCTTAGCTGATTATTGTTGAAGGTGCAGCGGGGTCCCTGCCTGCGCAGGGACGACGGGTTGGGAACGAATCCCTATCAATCCATCAGCACTAACCGCTTGCAATCCTGGATCGCTTGCCTGACTATTGCAGCAACGGCCCGAAAAGAGGCTGGTTTTTCCTCCCTGGCGTTTCATGATCCTATGTGCGGGAGAAAATGAATGGACCTGCTTGTTTCCACGCAATGGCTGGCCGAAGAACTTGGCGCATCCGACCTGCGCGTCGTCGACGCGACCCAATTCATGCCTGACGATCCCCGGAACGCGCTGGAGGAATATGAGGCGGGGCATATTCCGGGCGCTGTCTTCATGGACCTGACCAATCTGATCGACAGCCATAACCCTGTTCCCAACATGCTGCCGCCGCCTGAGAAATTCGCCAGCCGCATGCAGTCGCTGGGCCTTGGCGATGGCAGCCGTATCGTCCTTTATGACGACAGCCCGATCAAGAGCGCCGCTCGCGCCTGGTTCATGCTCACCATGTTCGGCGCCTATGACGTCGCGATCCTCGATGGCGGCCTGGCCAAGTGGAAAGCGGAAGGGCGTCCGCTTGCCCAGGGGCGGGAAACGCTTCGCCACCGCCATTTCACGGTCTGGAAGGATGAAAAGGCAGTCCGCAACAAGGCCGAGATGATCGCCAACATGGCGAGCGGCGCCGAGGAGGTCGTGGATGCCCGTTCTGCGGCCCGCTTCACCGGCCAGGAGCGCGATCCCCGGCCAGGTGTCGCGCCGGGGCATATTCCCGGGTCCAGGAACCTGCCCTATAGCGAGCTTTTCAATGCCGACGGCACTTATAAGAAGGGCGAGGACCTGAAGGCCGCCTTTGCCGCTGCGGGCATTGACATGGAAAAGCCGATGGTTACCACCTGTGGTGGTGGAATGACGGCGGCGGTCGTCGCCTTTGGCGCCCGGTTGCTCGGCAAGAAGGACATTGCCCTTTATGACGGGAGCTGGGCCGAATGGGGCACTGATCCCGCGACACAAAAGGCGACCGGAGCAGCGTGCGTAGCATAGATAAAGACAGCAAGGGCAAGGACAGCAATAGCGGAGACGGGCGCGCCGATGCGACCCGGCTGGTGCAGGCGGGACGCCGCCCGGAGTGGACAAGGGATCCTTCGGGCACGGGCGGGATCGTCAATCCGCCCGTCTGGCGTGCTTCCACCATTCTCTATGACAGCGTCGCCGACCTGCGCGCGCGCGTGCATGACACGCATGAGCGGCTTTTCTATGGGCGGCGGGGAACGCCCACCAACTGGTCGCTGGCAGATGCCCTGACCGAGCTGGAGCCGGGCGCGGAGGGCACCATGCTCTATCCCTCCGGCGTCGCGGCCATCGCCTGCGCGCTGCTGTCCGTGCTGAAGCCGGGGGACGAGTTGCTGATGGTGGACAGCGCCTATGATCCCACGCGGGCCTTTTGCGAGAATGTCCTGCGGCCGATGGGCATCGCCACGGTCTATTATGACCCGCTGCTGGGCGCAGGCATCGAGGCGCTGCTGAACGAGCGCACCCGGGCGATTTTCATGGAAAGCCCCGGCAGCCTGACGTTCGAGGTGCAGGATGTGCCCGCCATCGTGGCGGTCGCCAAGACGCATGGCATAGTGACTCTCATCGACAATACCTGGGCGACGCCGCTTTATTTCAAGGCGATTGCCCATGGCGTCGACCTCTCGATCCTCGCATGCACCAAATATATTGCGGGGCACAGCGACCTGATGATGGGATCGGTGACGGCCGCCAAAGCGCTCTGGCCCGCACTGCGCCGGAACGCCTACGCCTTTGGCCAGACGGCCAGCCCTGATGATTGCTATCTCGCTGCACGGGGCCTGCGCACATTGGCGGTGCGGCTGGCGCAGCATCAGGCAGGGGCGCTTGCGGTGGCGCGCTGGCTGGGGCAGCAGCCGGAGGTTACCCGCGTGCTTCACCCGGCCTTGCCCGGCTGCCCCGGCCATCCTCTTTGGCAACGGGATTTCCTGGGCGCCAGCGGCCTTTTTTCCTTTGTCCTAAATGGAGGCAGCGATGCAGGCCGAGTGGCGCTGCTCGACGGGCTCCGGCATTTCGGCCTTGGCTATAGCTGGGGCGGCTATGAAAGCCTTGCGCTGCCCTGTGATCCGCAAAATTACCGTAGCGCCACTCAATGGAAGGCCGAAGGGCCGGTGATCCGGCTTCACATCGGGATAGAGCATCCCGACGATTTGATCGCTGACCTTGCTGCGGGGCTCTCGCGCTTCCGGGAACACGCATGACAAAGGAGTCTGTCCTGGCGGGGTGGGGCATTTCGCTTCCGCAGGGACAGGCGGCGGTCGAAGCGGTGGTCAGCGCGGGGATCGCCGTCGCCATAATGGTGCTTGCCTGGCTGTTTGGACGCTGGGCCTGCCCGCGCGTTCAGCAGCTCTGGCTGGAAAAGGCGGGCGTCCATGGCGAAGGGCTGGGGCAGCGGATGGCGCCGCTGCTGCGTTACGGCCTTGCAGCGCTGCTTCTGGCCCTTGCCGCAAATCTATGGCCCTGGACCAGTCATGCCGCACTGGTGCTCGGCATTTTCCTCGCGGTGTCGACGGCCATGCTGGTGTCGCACCTGCTGCGCGGCCTTCACATGCCGCGCTGGATCAGCATTCCGGTAGCGGTGCTGGTGCTGGCAGCGATCATATCCAGCAATGTCGGCGGCTTCGTACCCCTGACCGACGCGCTGGAACGGATCGGGTTCAATGCGGGCAAGCGGCGCTTTTCGCTGCTCAGCCTGCTCACCATCGCGATCACTATCGTGGCGCTGTTCGCGGGCGTAAGGCTCGCCAACCGTGTGGTCGGGCACAGCATTTCGCGCGTGAAGGAGCTTGACCCCACCCAGCGGCTGCTCGCCCAGAAGCTGGCGGCCATTGCGATCATTGTGGTGGCCTTCTTTGTCGGTATCGACATTGCCGGCATCGACCTCACGACCTTCGCGGTATTTTCGGGCGCTCTTGGCCTTGCAGTGGGTTTCGGCCTGCAAAAGACCTTCGGCAATCTGATCGCCGGGATCATCCTGCTGATGGACCGGTCGATCAAGCCGGGCGACGTGATCGTCGTTGGCGACAGCATCGGCGCTGTGAACAAGATCGGGGTGCGCGCTGTCTCCATCATCACGCGCGATGGCAAGGAACATCTGATCCCCAACGAAAATCTGATGACGCAGGAGGTGGAGAACTGGTCCTATTCCGATCGCAATGTCCGCGTCCGCATTCCCGTCGGCGTCGCCTATTCCTGCGACATCAAGCTCGCGCGGCAGCTGATGCTGCAGGCCGCGTCGGATTCGCCCCGTGTGCTGAGGTCGCCAAAGCCAAATGTGTGGCTGACCGCATTCGGAGCAAGCAGCGTGGAGCATGAGATACTGGTCTGGATCAGCGACCCTGAAAGCGGCATCGGGGGCGTCAAGTCGGATGTGCTGGGGCGGCTGTGGGACCTCTTCAAGGAGCACGGCATCCAGGTGCCGTTCCAGCAGCATGATGTCCATATTCGCAGCATGCCGGAATCGGCCGGGGCGGGGCAGGCGCCAGCCACTTGATGCTGCACCCCGGAATTTTTTCCGCCTCCCTGCCGCTCAATCCGCGCCCCGTTCAGCGGAAATTCAGCAGCCGCAACGGCGCAAAACGGCGTTTGTGGCAGATTTGCCGCTACGTCAGCCTTGATTTCGCCTTATTCTGCCTAGCTTTGCTGAAATTGTTGCAGCGGGGCAACAACACGTCATCGAAATGTCTTACAGAGGCGCATTTCTGTTGTGCGCTGCGGAAGCTGGGTGCAGGGAAGCCCCGTTCAAACGCATTTTCGCTCCACCGGCGCCGCCGGATGAGAAAGCGGAAAGCCTGGACACAGGAGGGGCAGCCTCGAATTATATGAAGGGGAATCAGATGCGTAAGTCCATTCTCGGCCTGTCGGCCGTTCTTTTCGCCACCGTTGCCACGCCAGCCCTCGCGCAGGATGAAGATGCCAGCGGCATCACCGTAAGCGGCGGCGCTGCCGTTGTCAGCGACTACCGCTTCCGCGGCATTTCGCAGACCGACAAGCGCTTCGCGGTCCAGGGCACGGTTTCGGTTGCTCATGAGTCCGGCCTCTATGCCACCGTCTGGGGTTCCTCGATCGACGACTATGTCGCGGCTGGTAGCGATACCGAACTCGATCTGATCGCGGGTTACAAAAAGGCCTTCGGTCCGGCCACCGTCGATGTCGGCGTTCTGTACTACTACTATCCGGGTTCGGGCGGTGCGGACACCGACTTCTTCGAACCCTATGCCTCCGTTTCCTATGCCATGGGTCCGGTGACGGGCAAGGTCGGCGCGGCCTATGCTCCCAAGCAGCATGCAATCGCAGCGTTCAACGAGCGAGACGACAATCTGTACCTCTATGGTGATCTGTCGGCTGCCGTTCCCAACACGCCGCTGTCGGTGTCAGCTCACGTTGGTCACAGCGATGGCCGCAGCCTGCTCACCAATGGCCTGCAGGACTATTGGGACTGGAACATCGGCGCGTCCTACACCTGGAACAAGCTGACCTTCGGCGTGTCTTATGTCGACACCGACATCAAGGACAGCGAGTTCGTCACGCCGTCTGGCCGCAATGCCGCCAAGGCCGGCGTTGTCGGTTCGGTCAGCGTCGCGTTCTGATCTGAACTGCCAAGAAAAGAGAGGGGCCGCACCGCAAGGTTGCGGCCCTTTTTCTTTGGCGGTTGTCCCGTTCGGGGAGGTTGGCACGCCCTTCAGAAGAGCTGCAATAAGGCAGCGGGGTCCCTGCCTGCGCAGGGACGACGGGGTGAATGGGTGAAGACGGATGAACGCCATGCGTCCTCCAGGCCTCCCATCTCCGTAACCTTTTGAAAAGACGGGCGCGCCCG
>DATEFI010000240.1:0-12422 GCA_035280705.1 Rhizorhapis sp.
GGGCAGGAACTGCTTGCCAGCATAGGAAAGTATGACCGAGGCCACGGCCGCCGCGATCGCTCCAGCTTCATTCGCCCGTCTCCAGAACAGGCCCATAAGGAAGATGACGGTGATGCCTGGGGTGAAGAAGCCAGTGAACTCCTGAATGAACTGGAAAGCCTGATCCGACGCACCGAGCAGCGGACGGGCAGTAAGAGCGGCCAGGATAACGGCGACAACAGCGGTGATGCGGCCGGTCAGGACCAGCCTTGCCTCCCGGCCGGCATCGGCTGTCACATCATCTTCGGCCTTCGTCTTCTGGCCCGTGAACTTGGCATATAGATCGAGCGTGAAGATGGTAGCGATGCTGTTGATCTTCGATGCGGTGGAGGCAATGATCGCCGCGATCAGAGCCGCGAAAACAAGGCCCAGCAGGCCGGGAGGCAACAGCCGCATCATCGTTGGATAGGCCTGATCCGGCTTTTCGAGCCCCGGCGCCAGCAGGACCGCGGCGATGCCGGGAAGAACGATCACGAAGGGCATCAGCAGCTTCAGATAAGCGGCGAAAACCATGCCCTTCTGCGCTTCCTTGAGGCTCTTTGCGGCAAGGGCCCGCTGGATGATATATTGGTTGAAGCCCCAATAGCTCAGATGTGCAATCCACATGCCGCCGACCAGGACGGTGATGCCCGGCAGATCCTTGTAAAAGGGATTGTCCGGGGACAGGATCATGTCGAAATGTTCCGGCGCACGTTCCGTCAGGGTGGTGAAGCCGCCAATGATCCCGGCATCGCCTCCGATTTCGGACAGCGTGAGCCCTGACACCATAAGCCCGCCAAGAACCAATAGGGTGACCTGCACTATGTCCGTCAGCGCGACGGCCTTAAGACCCCCGTAAAGCTGATAGAGCAGGGCGAAACCGGCCAGGATGTAAAGCGCGAGGTCCTGGTTCACTCCAGCCACCTGATTGACGGCAATGGAGCCGAGCCAGATGATCGAGGTCAGGTTCACGAAAACATAGAGGATCAGCCAGAAAATCGCCATCAGCGTCCGTATGGAGGGGCCGTAGCGCTGCTCAAGGAACTGCGGCATGGTGTAAATCTCATTCCGCAGGAATATCGGCAGGAAGAATTTCGCGACGATGAGGAGCGTCACGGCAGCGAGCCATTCATAGGAGGCGATGGCAAGCCCCAGGGCGTAGCCGGAGCCTGACATGCCAACGATCTGCTCGGCGGAGATGTTGGCTGCGATCAGCGACGATCCGATTGCCCACCAGGGCAGGGCCTTGGAGGCGAGGAAATAATCGCTGCTGTCCTTTTGATGGCCCGGCTTTTCGCGAGCCACCCATTGAGCAAGCCCGAATATTCCGATCGCATAGATGATGACTACGATGAGGTCGACCGTCGATAATGTCATGCTATCCTCCCCGGACAGGCCGCATCTGCTTTTTTTATATGAGGAATTGCTGCTGTCTACAGCAGTGATACACCTTCCTTGCGTGCGGTTCCGGCAAACAAGGCGCTGATCTGGAGGTTGTGGGATGTTGTTTGGGGCAATCGAAGCCGGGGGCACAAAATTCGTCTGCGGCGTCGGCAGCGGCAACTCGGGATCGGTTGAGACCGCTACCATTGCGACGCGCGATCCCGATTCCACCTTTGCGGATTTGGGGGCCTTTTTTCGCTCGGCTGCTCGTCACCGGCGCATCGAGGCTATTGGCGTGGGCAGCTTCGGGCCGCTCGACCTCAACCCCTTGTCCTCCGCTTATGGCCGCATTCTGCGAACCCCCAAGCCCCTTTGGGAGGGTGTCGATTTGATCGGGCGAACCTCGGCAATCCTTGGAGTGCCGGTTGCGCTCGACACCGATGTCAACGCAGCCGCGCTGGCGGAAACCGCTTTGGCGGGCGAGGATGTTTCTACCCTTGCCTATGTCACGGTAGGGACGGGGATCGGTGTCGGCATTGTGGCTGACGGAAAGCCCCTGCACGGCCTCGGCCATCCTGAAGTTGGCCATTATCTTCCCCGGCGGCATGAGGCGCATGGGGATTTTGCAGGAGTCTGTCCCTTCCATGGCGATTGCTTCGAGGGGCTGGCGAGCGGCAAGGCAGTGGAGGCCGCCTGGGGCAATCCCGCATCGCGATTTCCCCTTGGGCATCCATTTTGGGAGGTCGAAAGCCATTATCTGGCGCAGCTTTGTGCCTTGCTGTTCCTCACCGTGGCTCCGATGCGGATCGTGCTGGGCGGGGGCGTCATGAAGCAGCGCCGCCTGTTTTCCATGATCCGCGCCAAAACGCTCGACCTGCTGGCCGGCTATCTGAGCAGCCTGAACGACATGGCTGCGATGGAGGAGCGTATCACGCCGCCGCTTTGTCGCGAGCCGCCGGGGCTAATCGGTTCCTATATTCTAGCTGAGCGCATGGTCAGCCAGGGGGGTAAGGGTGGGATTCGATAGAATGAAGAGCCTATTGTTGGCGCTATTGTTGCTGCTCCCTGCGCAGGCACAGGCGCAAAGCTGGTCGCGAAGCTGGTCGGCGGTACCCCATCGGATCGTGCCGTTGGCGCCGGACAAGACTCTGCCGGAGTTCAGGGACAGTACGGTGCGGCAAGTTGTGCGCCTCAGCAACGGCGGCGATCAGCTTCGTATTCGCCTCAGCAATGAGCTTTCCGAAAACACTGTCCGCATCGGTGCAGTGCATGTCGCCCTCATGGGAGCGGATGGCCGATTGCAGCCGGGGACGGATCAGATCGTCACCTTTGGCCGCAGGCCGGCCTTTCACCTGCCGGGCCAGGCGCCCTTGCTCAGCGATCCCGTCAAGCTGCCGGTAAAGCCGCTCAGCCATGTCGCGGTCAGCATCTATCTTCCCGAAGGCGCGGCTGGAGCAGTGTTGCATTGGGATGCCTTCGCGACTGCCTGGGTGGGACCGGGCGATCAGACCGGCGCGCCGCTGCTGGAGCGCGCGCGGCGCTTCGAGCGGCGGATCATCCTCTCGGCTGTCGAGGTGGAAAACCGGCAGCCGAACCGCACGATTGTAACCCTTGGCGATTCCATAACCGATGGGGCGGTGACCAGTATCGATGCCAACAAGCGCTGGCCCGACATATTAGCGGAGCGCCTTCAACCGGCGATGAAGGGAAAGGTGGGGGTCTCCAATGCGGGGATCAGCGGGAACAGGGTGCTTCGCAATGGATCAGGTCCCAATGCCCTTGCGCGCTTCGACCGGGACGTCCTCTCTGTTCCGGGCATCAGCCATGTCATCATGCTGGAGGGGGTGAATGATGTGGGTGCGGCCTGGCGGGCCAAGGATCCCATGCCTCCCAGCGTAGAAGACCTCATCGCAGGCTATCGGCAGGTCATTGCCCGCGCCCATGAGCATGGCGTGAAGGTCGTCCTGGGCACGATTCTTCCGTTCAAGGGCGCGGTTTACTGGAGCGATTATGGGGAGAATGTCCGGACGGCCGTGAATGCCTGGATAAGGGACAATAAGGAGGCGGACGGCCATGTCGACTTTGACAAGGCGCTCGCCGACCCTGCTGACCGCGCCCGCCTTGCCCCCCGGTTCAATTCAGGGGATTCGCTCCATCCCAATGATGCGGGACATTTCGCAATGGCCCATGCCGTAAATCTCGAACTGCTGCGTTAGCAAACATCCGTCGCCGCTGCGCAGCGACGACGATTTCCTGTACCTGGAGGAAAGACGCTACCACCCGGCCATCGAAGAGCCATTGCCGCATCGCCATGGTTCAGGCAGAGATTAGTCATGTCCAATTATCTGTTCTCCTTTTTTCAGAGCCGCTTTCCCACTGACCTTGGAAAGCCATTCCTCACGCTGCCTTCAGGCGGCAGCCTTTCCTATGCGGACCTGATCGACCGTACGGGCCGGCTCGCCAATCTTTTCCGCAGCCTTGGTGTAAAGCGGGGCGATCGCCTCGCGGTACAGACAGAGAAAAGTGCTGATGCCCTGCTTGTCTATCTGGCCGCAGTACGCGCTGGCGCGGTCTATCTGCCGCTCAATCCCGCCTACACCGTGGGCGAGGTTCGCTATTTTCTGGGCGATGCAGCACCCGTGCTGTTCATTTGCCGTCCCGAGGATGAAAACGGCATGCGCGAGCTTGCGCAGCAGGTTGGGGTTCCGAACCTTCTCCTGCTGGGTGCTTCGGGGGAGGGCGACTTGCTCTCGCTTGCCGCAGGCCAGCCCTCCGGGTTCGAGGATGTGCCGCGAGGGGAAGGGCACCTTGCTGCCATCCTCTACACATCAGGCACGACGGGCCGATCGAAGGGGGCGATGCTGACGCATGGCAATCTGCAGTCCAATGCAGAAACCTTGCGCAAATATTGGCGGTTCACGAGCGAAGACCGGCTGCTCCACGCGCTCCCTATCTTCCACACGCATGGGCTGTTCGTGGCGACGAACAGCATATTGGCGGCGGGTGCATCGATGACCTTCCTGCCGCGCTTCGACGCGAAGGAATTGATACGGCACCTGCCGAATGCAACGGTGCTGATGGGCGTACCGACCTTCTACAGCCGCTTGCTGGCGGAGGAGGGCTTCACCCGCGAACTGGTGTCGCACATGCGCCTTTTCGTCTCGGGCTCCGCGCCCCTGTCGGCCGAAACGCACAAGGCGTTTTCGGCCCGCACCGGCCATGCCATCCTCGAACGCTATGGCATGACCGAAACCAATATGAACACCTCCAATCCCTATGATGGCGAAAGGGTGCCGGGCAGCGTCGGTTTTCCCTTGCCCGGCGTTGAGTTGCGCATTGCCGATTCTGAAAACGGGGCACTCATTGACGATGGCATAGGCGTCATCGAGGTGCGCGGACCCAATGTCTTCAAGGGCTATTGGCAGATGCCGGAAAAGACGGCCGAGGATTTCCGTGCTGACGGCTTTTTCATCACCGGCGATCTCGGCCATATCGACGAGCGCGGTTATGTCTTCATTGACGGGCGGGCGAAGGACCTGATCATTTCGGGAGGGTTCAATGTCTATCCGGCCGAAGTCGAAGCAGCGATCGACGCTATTCCGGGCATAGCCGAAAGCGCGGTCATTGGCGTGCCCTATGCGGATATGGGAGAGGCGGTGGTTGCCATCGTACAGGCGCGCGATCCGGCGCTGGACGAAACAAAGGTGCTGCAGGCTCTGTCGGATCAGCTCGCCCGCTACAAGCAGCCGCGCCGCGTGCTGTTCTTACCGGAACTGCCGCGCAACAGCATGGGCAAGATCCAGAAAAAGCTGTTGCGCGAGGAAAATGCCGGGCTGTTCGGCTAACCCCGATCTTCTTCGGGCAGTTTCTCCGGCAGCACGAACAAGGTCACGAATTTAGCCGCCAGGCCGGTATCGCCTTCGATCTGCAGCGCCCCTAATGCGTGGAGATCGGCAAGCGGCATCCCGCCATAAACCGCTCCTGCAATGACAGTCGGTTCACCCGTAAACGTGACCGCCGCGTCGTCTGGTTCGCCGCGCACCACCTCCAAGGAGCCGTCGTGGATGTGCGCCACGAATCGTTCCTCTCCCAGACAGAAGCCGACCCTTGCATCAAGGCCATTTGCGCGTTCGGGGTCGATCATTGTCTCGAAAGACATCATCAGCGACGCTGCGCTGAGGGGCAGCGATGGGTCGTGTGCCGGATGGCGCGTGGCCCAGCGGCCGAGCATCTTGAGCAGCGCCTCGGCTTCATAGCCCCATTGCGTGAGTTCATATACATGTACGCTTGCAGGCGGCGGCAGTTTGCGGCGCTGGACAATGCGATTTGCCTCGAGCCCTTCAAGCCTTTGGGTCAGGATATTGGCGCTGATGCCCGGCAGGTCCCGCCGCAGATCGCTGAAGCGCCGGGGCCCGAACATCAACTCGCGCATGATCAATATGGCCCAGCGCTCGCCGATCATTTCAAGAGCGAAGGCGGCGCCGCACGCATCTTCATACCACCGCCTTTTTTCAATCGGACCCATTTCTGTTTGTTTTGATGACTTCATAGTTGCTTTTAATAACTCGCGTGCGCATGATCGTCAATGCCGAGTCGTCATGCGGCCAATCCACGAACTGAGCAACAGCATGGGAGAGAGGACATGACCTATATCGACGGTTTTGTGATCGCGGTGCCCACCGCAAACAGAGAGAAGTTCATCGAACATGCGAAGAAGGGCGACAGTGTCTTTCTCGACCTCGGCGCGACGCGCATCCTCGAATGCTGGGGCGATGACGTCCCGCATGGCAAGCAGACCGACTTCTATGGCGCGGTCGAGGCTGGCGAGGATGAGACGGTGGTTTTCTCGTGGATCGAATGGCCGGACAAGGCTACGCGCGACGCCGCCATGGGCAAGATGGAGGAGCTGATGAAGACCGATCCTCGCATGAACCCGGAAAGCAATCCCATGCCTTTCGACGGCAAGCGGATGATCTATGGCGGTTTCCAACCCATAGTGACGCTGGGGAAGTGACATGACCAACGCGCATGGAGACTTCATCTGGTACGAACTGCTGACGACCGATGCCGACAAGGCGCAGGCCTTCTACAGCGATGTGCTTGGCTGGACCGTCACAGACAGCGGGCAGCCCGGGATGGACTACCGCATATTGATGGCCGATGGTGAGGGCGTAGGCGGGCTCATGCAGCTCACGCAGGACATGCAGGCTCACGGCGCCAAGCCGGTCTGGCTGGGCTATATCGGCGTCAAGGACGTCGATGAGACGGTGGCGGCCATCAGCGATAGCGGCGGCACGGTCCAGATGCCGCCAATGGACGTCCCGAATGTCGGCAGGATAGCGATGGTGACCGATCCTGAAGGCATTCCCTTCTATGTTATGAAGGGGACCAGTGAGGGCACCAGTACTGCCTTTTCGTCGACAAGTCCCGGTCATTGCGCCTGGAATGAACTCACCACCAGCGATCAGCAGCGCGCGTTCCAGTTTTACGGGCGGCACTTCGGCTGGCAGAAGGGTGACAGCATGCCGATGGGCGATGCGGGAGAATATCAGTTCGTGGTGCAGAATGGGGCGACGATCGGCGCCTTTGCTCCTCAGATGCCGCAGGGCGGTGCGCCCGGTTGGACCTATGTTTTCCGCGTGCCGGACATAGATGCGGCTGTCGAGAAGACTGGAAGCGGGGGAGGCCAGATATTGCACGGACCACATGAGGTTCCGGGCGGCGACTGGGTCATCTTCGGTCTCGACCAGCTGGGCGCCAAATTCGCCCTGGTCGGCGCAAGGAAAGGATAAGGTCATGGTGACGGACAAGATAACACCCTGCCTCTGGTTTGACGGCAAGGCCGAGGAGGCTGCGCAATTCTATACCGGCCTGTTCCCCGACAGCCGCATCGATGCCGTCCACCGCTCGCCCGCGGATAATCCATCGACAAATGAGGGGGACGTCCTGTTCGTGGAATTCACACTGACTGGAAAATCATTCACTGGCCTTAATGGCGGGCCGCTTTTCCCCTTTACAGAGGCCGTGTCATTCCAAATCGATTGCGCCGATCAGGCGGAAGTCGACCGCTATTGGACGGCGCTGACCAGCGATGGGGGAAGCGAAAGCCAGTGCGGCTGGTGCAAGGACCGGTTCGGCCTTTCCTGGCAAGTCGTTCCGCGGCGGCTGATAGAATGGATGACTTCGCCCGATCGCGCTGCGGCGGGCCGGGCCATGCAGGCGATGATGGGCATGCGGAAGATCGACGTCGCGGCGATTGAAGCGGCTGCAAAAAGTGAGACGGCCAATGCTTGAGCTTTTTGGCCACCCCTTTTCCTCCTATTGCTGGAAGGCGCTCATCGCCCTTTACGAGAATGACACGCCTTTCGTCTTCCGCATGGCGGATGCCGAGCATCCCGAAAACGCCACCCGGCTTCAGGCAATATCGCCGCAGGGCAAATTCCCAGTGCTGGTGGAGGATGGACGGGCGATCTTCGAAACGTCTGTGATCATAGAATATCTGCAGCTTCATCACCCGGGGCCAGTGCAACTCATTCCACAGGAGCCGGAGGCCGCGATCGACGTGCGAATGTTGGACCGCTTTTTCGACAATTATGTGATGACGCCGATGCAGGCGATCGTCGGCAATAGCATTCGGGAGGAAAAGGACAGAAGCGCGAGGAATGTCGCTGACGCGCAGGGAATCCTGCGGCGCTCCTATGCCTGGCTGGAACGGCGGCTGGAGGGCAGAGCGTTTGTCAGCGGCGATTTCAGTCTCGCCGACTGTGCCGCCGCGCCTTCGCTTTTCTATGCCGACTGGATTTTCCCCATTGGGCAGGAATATTCTCTGCTGAGGGCCTATCGCGCGCGCTTGCTGGAGCGCCCTTCGATCAGCCGCTGCGTGGAGGAGGCGCGTCCCTATCGGCACTTCTTCCCGCTCGGGGCGCCTGACAGGGATTGATTGTCATGTCGTGGGTTCTGCTTTCCCTCTCCCACTGGGAGAGGGGTTTACAACCCCTACGACCCAGTTCCCCGGCTCATCAACAGCACCGCATCCGGGCGGGCCAGTGCGATGAGGGTCAGCCCAGCCTCGTCTGCGCGAGCCACCGCGAGCGAAGTGGGCGCTGAAATGGTGACGAGCGTGTTTGCGCCCGCGCGCACCGACTTCTCCACCATTTCATAACTGCATCGCGAACTCGTCAGGATGAAGCCGTCCGCCGCGTCCGTACCGTGGCGGGCGAGGCAGCCGATGAGCTTGTCGAGCGCATTGTGGCGGCCCACATCTTCCCTGGCGTAGAGGACGTGGCCCTTTCTGTCGGCAAATGCGGCCGCATGCACCGCGCCAGTGGCGTTGTGGAGTGGCTGGTGGTCGCCAAGCTCGGCCAGTGCGCGGAAAAACGCCTGTTTCTCGGGTGCCTGATGCGCTGGTACGCACGGGAGGGGGCGCATGACCTCGTCCAGATTGTCCATGCCGCACAGGCCGCAGCTGCTTTCGGAAACGCGCACCCGGACGCGGGCCAGCAGGGTTTCGGTTCGGCTGCCCGCGAGTTGCGTGCGCACCAGCCACCCCTTTTCGGCCTGATGGATATCGATGTCGTCTATGTCCGCCGGCGTTTCGATCAGCTTTTCGGACAGGGAAAAGCCCGTCACATAATCGACGAGATCAGCCGGCGTAGCCATCATCACGGCATAGGCAATGCCATTATATTCCAGCGATACGGGTGCCTCCACCGCTATGGCGCGGCTCGCTTGCTCGTCCGGCGCCTTGCCGGGCCGCAAGATGCGAACGGCCCTGTCGACATGGCCGCTCTGGTCAGGCGGCGATATGGCCATCGTCCTTGGCAAGCTGCGACAGCGCGGCGAGAGCGACGGAATCGAGTCCTTCCCCTCCCGCGATCACATGAGAGAAGATCATGGACTTCATGCGCGGATCCCAAAAGTCATGAATATGTGCCGCAACGGCCGCAGTCGCGTTCGCGTCCCCCAAAGCTGCGAAATTGCGGGCGATCTGGTTCGCCATGTAGATGAGTTTTTCCAGGCTGTTCATGTTATCCCGTTACCGTTCGTGTCGAGCGTAGTCGAGACACGCTATCTCAGGCAAACGTCCCTCGACTGCGCTCGGGACGAACGGCCCGAGTTGACTATTCCGCCGCCTCTGTGTGGATGATCCTGCGGGAGCGTTCCGACAGCTCCTCATAATTTTCCTGCCAATCGGTGGGGCCATTGGAAGGGGCGACCTGAACGGCCGTCACCTTATATTCGGGACAGTTGGTGGCCCAGTCCGAAAATTCGGTCGTGACCACATTGGCCTGCGTCTCTGGATGGTGGAAGGTCGTGTAGACGACGCCCGGCGCCACCCGGTCCGTGATGAGAGCGCGCAAGGTGGTCTCGCCCGAGCGGCTGGACAGGCGGACCCAGCTTCCCTCGGCAATGCCGCGGTCTTCTGCGTCAACCGGGTGAATTTCCAGCCGGTCCTCGGGATGCCAGGCCGTGTTCGCGGTGCGGCGGGTCTGCGCGCCCACATTATAATGGCTGAGGATCCGGCCTGTGGTGAGCAGCAACGGGAAGCGCGGGCCGGTCTTTTCGTCGGTCGGCACATAGTCCGTGACCACGAACTTGCCCTTGCCCCTTACAAAACCGTCGACATGCATGATCGGCGATCCGTCCGGCGCGGCGTCGTTGACCGGCCATTGCAGCGATCCTTCCCGGTCCAGCCGGTCGAAGTTCACACCGTTAAAGGTCGGCGTCAGGCGCGCGATTTCGTCCATGATCTCGGCCGGGTGGTAATAGTTCCAGCCAAGCCCCAGCGCCTGCGCCAAAAGCTGCGTGATCTCCCAATCCTCGTAGCCGTTCATCGGACTCATCACCTTGCGGACGAGCTGAATGCGCCGCTCGGCATTGGTGAAGGTGCCGTTCTTTTCGAGGAAGGTGGAGCCGGGCAGGAAGATGTGCGCGTAGTTCGCCGTCTCGTTGAGGAACAGGTCATGGACGATGACGCATTCCATGGCTTCAAGGCCCGCCGCGACATGCTTGGTGTTTGGATCGGACTGAAGGATGTCCTCGCCCTGGATGTAGATCGCCTTGAACGCGCCATCGACGGCGGCGTCAAGCATGTTGGGGATGCGCAGGCCCGGCTCGGCGTCCAGCTTCACGCCCCAGTCCTCTTCAAACAGGGCGCGCGTCCCAGCGTCGCTGATATGGCGGTAGCCGGAGAGTTCGTGCGGGAAGCTGCCCATGTCGCAAGCGCCCTGCACATTGTTCTGGCCACGCAGCGGGTTCACGCCAACGCCGCGCCGTCCGAGATTACCGGTAGCCATGGCAAGGTTTGCGATCGCCATGACGGTTGAGCTGCCCTGCGAGTGTTCCGTCACACCCAGGCCATAATAGATCGCGCCATTGCCGCCCGTTGCATAAAGCCGCGCGGCTTCGCGCAGCTCTGCGGCGGGAACCCTGGTGAGCGGTTCGGTTGCTTCGGGGGAGCGCTTGGGATCGGATACGAAGGCCGCCCAGTCCTGATATTCGTCCCAGTCGCAGCGTTCGCGGATGAATTGTTCGTCCGCCAGCCCCTCGGTCACGATCACATGTGCCATTGCCGTCAACACCGCAACATTGGTGCCCGGCCGAAGCGGCAGGTGATGCGCGGCCTCGACATGAGGGCTGCGGACCAGGTCGATGCGGCGCGGGTCGATGACGATCAGCTTCGCGCCTTCGCGCAGGCGCTGCTTCATGCGGCTGGCGAAAACCGGATGGCCATCGGTCGGGTTCGCGCCAATGATGAGGATGACGTCGGCATCCTCGACGCTGTCGAAGTCCTGCGTACCCGCGCTGGTGCCAAAGGTCGTCTTGAGGCCATAGCCTGTGGGCGAATGGCAGACGCGAGCGCAGGTGTCGACATTGTTGTTGCCAAAGCCCGCGCGGACCAGCTTCTGCACCAGGAAAGTTTCTTCATTGGTGCAGCGCGAGGAGGTGATGCCGCCGGTCGAGCGCGGGCCATATTTAGCCTGGATCCGCTTCAGTTCCGAAGCGGCATAGCTGATGGCTTCATCCCATTCGACTTCGCGCCAGGGTTCCTTGATCGACTTGCGGATCATGGGTTTCAGGATGCGGTCCTGATGCTGGGCATAGCCCCAGGCGAAGCGGCCCTTGACGCAGCTATGGCCGTGATTGGCCTTGCCGTCCTTCCAGGGCACCATGCGGACAAGCTGTTCGCCGCGCATTTCGGCCCGGAAAGAGCAGCCGACGCCGCAATAGGCGCAGGTGGTGACGACGGCCCGGTCCGGCGTGCCGATCTCCGCCACCGCTTTTTCCTGAAGCGTGGCGGTCGGGCAAGCCTGGACACAGGCGCCGCATGAGACGCATTCCGACGAGATAAAGTCGTCGAGCGGCGTGCCAGCCGACACCTTGGAGCCAAAGCCCCGGCTCTCTATGGTGAGCGCGAACGTCCCTTGCACCTCGTCGCAGGCCCGCACGCAACGCGAGCAGACGATGCACTTGCGGGGATCGAAATCGAAATAGGGATTGGAGCTGTCCTTGGGCAGGCCAAGATGATTGCCGCCCTCATAGCCGTAGCGGACTTCGCGCAGGCCCACGGCACCCGCCTGTTCCTGCAACTCGCAATCGCCATTGGCCGAGCAGGTGAGGCAGTCGAGCGGGTGATCGGAGATGTAAAGTTCCATCACCCCCTTGCGGAGCTTCTGCAATTGCGGCGTCTGGGTGCGGACGACCATGCCCTCGGCAACGGGCGTGGTGCAGCTTGCAGGCGTGCCGCGCATGCCATCAACTTCTACAAGGCAGAGGCGGCAGGAACCGAACTGCTTGAGATTATCCGTGGCGCAAAGTTTCGGGATCGAAGTGCCGATCTCTGCGGCGGCGCGCATGACGGTGCTGCCAGCAGGGACAGTAACGCTCTGCCCATCGACGGTCAGCGTCACCGGCAGGTTCGAACCAGAGGCTGGCGTCCCGAAATCCGCCTGTTTGCTGTATGTCATACCCTCAGTCCCCGTTGCGCCTTGAACTGCGCATAATCGTCTTGCGTATTCAGA
>DATEFI010000241.1:0-4718 GCA_035280705.1 Rhizorhapis sp.
CCGCGCCCATGGCGTCGATCTCCGCACCGGCGCGATGGTCGAGGCGCTGGAAGGCGACAACGACAACGGCAATGTAACTGCGGTCGTCCTCGCGGGCGGAGAGCGCATCCCGACGGACCTGGTGATCGTCGGCATCGGCATCATTCCTGAAACCGCTCCCCTGCTGGCCGCCGGAGCAGGCGGCGGCAATGGCGTGGATGTGGACGCCTTCTGCCGGACCAGCCTGCCGGACGTCTATGCCGTGGGCGACTGCGCGGCCCATGCGAACAAATTTGCGGGCGGCGCTCAAATCAGGCTCGAATCGGTCCAGAATGCCAATGACCAGGCCAAGGTGGCGGTCTCTAATATATTGGGGCAGTCCGTTGAATATGACGCGGTGCCATGGTTCTGGTCCAACCAATATGATTTGCGGCTTCAGACCGTTGGACTGTCCGGCGGACATGACAGGGTCATCCTGCGCGGCGACCCCGCCCAGCGCAGCTTTTCGGTGGTATATCTGAAACATGGCAAGGTGATCGCGCTCGACTGCGTGAACGCGACAAAGGATTATGTACAGGGCCGCGCCCATGTTCTTTCCGGCGCTGCCCTGGACCAGGCGCAACTCGCCAACCCGGCCATTCCCCTCAAGGAAGTCGGACTGGCCTGAATACCCCCACCAGTTCCACATGGGTTGACCAGCGGAACTGCCCCACCGGTTGCACAGTCTCCAGCCGGTAGCCCGCCTCCACCAGCAGCTTCGCATCCCGCGCGAAGCTGCCTGGATTGCAGGAGACATAGGCGATGACAGGCACGCTTGACTGCGCCAGTTGCAGCACCTGCTCCCGCGCTCCAGCCCGGGGCGGATCGAGAATGACCGCCTCGAAGCGATCAAGTTCCGCCGGGACAAGCGGCCGCCGGAACAGATCGCGATGGTCCGCCACCAGTTTGCGTTGCGCGCGGTTTCCTGCGGATTTCAGTGCCAGCACGATGTCGCGCGCCGCTTCGGCCGCATAGACCGCCCTCCCCTCGCCCAGGGACAGCGCGAAGGTTCCAAGTCCGCTGAACAGATCGGCGATGATCGCGCTTGCACCGGCGGCCCGGCGGACCGCCTCCACCAAAGCCGCTTCCCCGTCCGCCGTCGCCTGCAGGAAGGAGAAGGGCGGAAAAGGCACAGGGACACCGCCGAAGCTGACCGTAACCGGCTCGGGTTCCCACCGTGTCTGCGGCCCGAAACCTTCATCGACGCTCAGCCGGGCGAGGCCATGGAACTGCGCAAAGTCGGTCAGCCGCTCGGCGGCGGAGAGCCCATCGGCCCCGACATTTTCAAGCAGCAGATCGACGCCCTGGTCCGTGAGCGTCATTTTCACCTGCGCGGCGCGGCGATCCTCCACCAGATCATGGACCAGCGCCCGCAAGGGCCCGGTAAGGGCGAACAGCGCGGGGTGGAGGATCTCGCACATCTCCATGTCCACGACGCGATGACTATTCTCGCTGGAAAAGCCGAGGTGCAGCTTCTTGCCGAAACGCACGGCACGCAGAGCGGCCCGGCGGCGGCTCCTCTCCGGCGAGACATGAGCGGGCAATATCTGTTCGGCAGCGACGCCCTGCCCCGCCAGCGCCCCGGCCACGCGGTCGCGGACATAGGCGGCCAGGCTCTCCTCATCCAGATGCTGGAGCTGACAGCCTCCGCACAGGGGAAAATGCTTGCAGGGCGGCTCGGCATGATGGGGGCCGTGGATGAGGCCGCCTTCAGCGCCCAGGCGATCGCCGGGGGCGCTCAACGGCACATGCCGCCCGTCAGCGGTAACCCCATCGCCCTTGGCGGCGATGCGAATGATTTCGCTGGCGCCCGTCACAAGCAGGCGGCCAGTGCGGCAGGAACATGCGCAATCAGATCGTCCGCCACAAAGGCGGCGGCGGCGCGGCGCGCTGCTTCCGCCTGAAGCCACACCGCGCTTCGGGCGGCTGCCACCGGATCGCGGGTCACTGCCAGCTGGGCCGCGCAAAGCCCCGCAAGCACATCTCCGGTCCCCGCCGTCGACAGCCATGGCGATGAGGACGGAGCGATCCATGCCTCTCCATCGGGGGCAGCAATCACCGTATCGGGTCCCTTGTAGACGATCACGGCCTTGGTCTTGACGGCCGCCTGCCGCGCCCGCTCGACCTTGCTTCCTTTGAGGCCAGGAAACAGGCGCGCAAATTCGCCTTCATGGGGCGTAAGGATCGGGCGGTGCGTCAGGATATCCAACCGCTCCGCCCCCCGGTCGGCCAGCAGGATGAGCGCATCGGCATCTAGGACGAGCGGATGCCCGCTGTGCAGCGCCGATTCCAGCCTGTTCCATGCTTCTTCATCACGTCCGAGGCCCGGCCCCGCCAGCACCGCCGAAATACGGTCATCGGCGAGGATATCGCGCACCGCATAACGGTCCGGTGCATGCGTCTGGACGATGGCGTGGGTGGCGACATGCCCGGCTGCCTTGCCCAGATATTTGACATAACCGGCCCCTGCCCTCGCCGCCGCCTCCGCCGCCAGGATGCTGGCTCCTGCCATATAACCGCCGACAATCGCCGTCAGCCCCCGGTTATATTTGTGGCTGTCCGCTGCCGGAGCCTGAAGACGCGGCTTTTCAAGCAAATGGAGCGAACCGCCCGCTGCATCTATGCCAATGTCCGCGCAGACGAGATCATGGAAGCGGCTGGCTCCAGGCTGCAGGAAATGCGAAGGCTTGTAGCTGCCAAGGGTGATGCAAAGGTCAAAAACAGGGACGGGCGAAAGACACTTTCCGCTATTGCTGTCCATGCCGCTTGGCATATCGATCGCGTAACTGTGCCTTGCCTTGCCCGCAAGTTCCGCCAGCCGCGCCGCCAGCTTGCCATCCAGCCCGCGGGTCAGACCCGTGCCGAAAAGGGCATCGACCACTTGCAGCGCCGGTTTGGCGGTGAAGATATCCTCAACCGGCCCCGCCCAATTCTCGCGCGCCCGGCGCGACGATTGCGTGCCGCTCTCGCCGGTTACCGCGACCCGGACCGGAACTCCGCGCTCCCTCAATATCCGGGCGATAACAAAGCCATCGCCGCCATTATTACCAGGACCGCACAGGATCAGCGTGCTTCTGTGCCCGCCGATGCGCCAGATATATTCGGCGCAGGCAGCGCCCGCCCGTTCCATGACTTCATATTCGGGAACGCCGCTCGCAAACAGCCGCTGTTCTGCCTCCTGCATTTCGGCAGCGGTAAGGATGGGCGCTCCCGGCATCGATCAATCCGCCTTCGGGCCGATCGTCGCGGGAAAGCGATAGCGGTCGCCGCCAACCGTCACGTCGATCATATTGTCCGCCACGATGAATAGCTTGGAGGGCTCCGCCCCATCGGCAGGCACCACGCCGCGCCCGTCGCGGACGATCTCGAAACGGCGAAAGCCGCCTTGCGGATGATGCACGACCAGCACCTGCCCTTCAGGGCTGTTCATCCGCTCCAGCAGGCAGCTTTGCGTCATTTCGGCGGCACCGTCGACGGCGCAGAAGAGCTTGCCATCTGCATCCGCGGTCGTCTCTGGAACGTCATTGCTGGAGTTGCAGGCCGCAAGCAGGATAACGGTCACGGCCAAAGCCGCCGTCCCTGCAAAGGCAGACCCCCCGCTGCCTGCCCTCCCCGCTGTGGCGGCGCGGGACGGCGCGTCCTTTGCAGCCCCTTCAAATATCGGCATAGACATGGGTTTCGGCCTTTGCGCCCGGATGCGTCACCGCACCCTTATAGGCGGGACCGACATTTTGTGCATAGCGCCAGAGCGCTCCTGACTGATAATCATTGGAGCGTGGCGTCCAGGCCTTGCGCCGTTCGGCAAGCACGGCATCCTCGACATGGAGGTCAATCGTCCCGGCCTCTGCATCAATGGCGATGATGTCGCCATCCTCGACCAGTGCGATCGGCCCGCCTTCCGCTGCCTCGGGTCCAACATGGCCTATGCAGAAACCGCGTGTGGCGCCGGAGAAACGCCCGTCAGTGATGAGCGCGACCTTCTCGCCCATGCCGAGGCCATAAAGCGCCGCCGTCGTCGCAAGCATCTCACGCATGCCGGGGCCGCCCTTGGGTCCTTCATAGCGAATGACGATGACGCTTCCTTCAGCGATTGCGCGATTTTCCACCGCTGCAAAAGCATCTTCCTCACAGTCGAACACCCGCGCCGGGCCAGTGAATTGCAGGCGCTTCATCCCCGCGACCTTCACAATCGCTCCATTCGGGGCAAGCGAGCCGCGCAATCCAACGACGCCGCCAGTGGACGTGATCGGGCTCTTGACGTCATAAATGACTTTCTGGTCCGGATTCCAGCTGATCTCGTCGATATTCTCGGCCAGGGTCTTGCCAGTGACGGTCAGGCAATCGCCATGCAGGAAGCCGCCATCCATCAGCGTCTTCATCAGCATGTAAATGCCGCCCGCTTCATGCATGTCCTTCGCGACATATTTGCCGCCAGGTTTCAGGTCCGCGATATAAGGCGTTGTTTTGAATATCTCCGCCACGTCGAACAGGTCGAACTCTATTCCGGCCTCGTGTGCCATTGCGGGCAGGTGGAGCGCGCCGTTGGTCGAACCGCCCGTAGCCGCCACGACGCGGGCCGCATTCTCGAACGCCTCGCGTGTGCAGATGTCCCGGGGACGGATGTTGCGGGCAAGAAGCTCCATCACCTGCTCGCCCGCAGCCAATGCTATTTCATCGCGGCTCCTATAAGGTGCGGGAGC
>DATEFI010000242.1:0-6047 GCA_035280705.1 Rhizorhapis sp.
GCTTCTGCCAGATGCCGCGACCAGCCCTCGCCCGTCCACCAGATGACATCGCCTGTCTTCAGGTCATTGCCGGTCAATATTCTCACGCCAGATTCTCCGCCTGTGCGGCCCATTGGGCCAGTTTCTCTTCTGCATTGGAGCGAAGCACGACTTCGCCCACCACGATCAGGGCCGGGCTCTTCACCCGCTCGCGCGCCATAAGGCCGCCAAGGTCGGCGAGCAAGGTCCGCATTGCCCGGCTGTTCTTGCGCGTGCCCTTTTCAAGGACCGCAACGGGCGTTTCGGGGGACAGGCCGTCGGCCATCAGCTTGTCGGCAATGTCCGTCGCCGTTGCGATGCCCATATAGATGACGAGTGTGCGGCCCTTGCCTGCAAGGCCCGACCAGTCCTGATCGGTCAAACCCTTGCACTGGCCCGCGACGAAGGTGACCGCGCTGGCGGCATCCCGATGGGTGAGCGGCAACTGGGCCTCGGCGGCGCAGCCAATGGCGGCGCTGATGCCGGGGACGACTTCCACGGCCACGCCGGCGGCGCGGCATTCCTCCGCCTCTTCGCCGCCGCGTCCGAAAATATAGGGGTCGCCGCCCTTCAGGCGGACCACATCATGACCGGCCTTTGCTTCGCTAATGAGGAGTGCGTTGATCTCCTCCTGCGGCATGGAATGGCGGCTGCGGCTCTTGGCGACAGAGATCAGGCGGGCGTCCGGGCGCGCGAGGGCGAGGATGTCATCGTCCACCAACCCGTCATGCACGATTACGGAAGCTGCGGAAATCAGCCGTGCAGCGCGCACCGTCAGCAGGTCCGGATCCCCCGGACCCGCGCCGACCAGGAAAATGCGTCCTGTTTCCTTGGGTGCACCATCAGCCATGCTGGGCAGATGCGGTCTGGGCGCCTTGATCGCAACCCAGAATGATTTGGGATGGTGCTAGGAAATGTTTTGCCCGGTTGAAACTGCAATATCGTCGTCCCTGCCTTCGCAGAGACAACGGCTTTGAGGGTGTTTATTCTGGCACAGCGTCTTTCAGCCCGATGCCGATCGACGCCCGCGCCTGATCCGCCTCCGACGAAGTCACGGGATAGGCGCAATAATCCGCTGCATAATAGGCGCTTGGCCGATGGTTGCCGGAAATGCCGACGCCGCCAAAGGGAGCGGACGAAGGGGCGCCATTGGTCGGTTTGTTCCAATTGATGACGCCGGAGCGCACATTCGCCCAGAACTGGTCGTAAAGTTCCGCCGTGCCGCCGATCAGGGAAGCGGACAGGCCGTAGCGGGTGTTGTTGGCCTCGGCGATGGCCTGCTCAAAGGTTGAGGCGCGGATGACCTGGAGCAACGGACCGAACAGCTCAATGTCCGGGCGCTCGGGCATGTCAGTCACATCAATGATGCCGGGCGTCAGGAAAGGGCGGCCTTCTATGGGGCGCGCCATATGTTTGATGGGCTTGCCGCCATTGCTCATCAAGATGAGGAAGCTTTCGGTGAGGCCGTCGGCCGCCTGATTGTCGATCACCGGCCCCATGAAGGGGGCAGGCTGGCTATGTGGCTCCCCCACGATCAGCCGGTCGGCAATGGTCTTCACCTGGGCGAGCAGCGGTTCATAAAGACTGTCCTTGACGATCAGCCGCTTGGCCGCCGTGCATCGCTGTCCCGCAGAGAGGAATGCCGACTGGACCACCATTATGGCGGCGGTGTGGATATCGAGCGTATCCCATATGACTATGGGATTGTTGCCGCCCATTTCCAGCGCCAGGATCTTGTTGGGCTGGCTTGCGAGCTGGACATTGATGGCGATGCCGGTTTGGGCGGAGCCTGTGAACAGCACGCCATCCACATCCGCGTGGGCGGTCAGCGTCTTTCCTTCCAGCGGCCCACCAATGATCAGGCGGATCGCGTCATCGGGCACGCCGGCGGCATGATATAGGTCAACCAGCATCTGGCCCACCGCCGGGGTTTTTTCCGATGGCTTGAATACCAGGGCGTTGCCCGCGATCAGCGCCGGGACGATATGGCCGTTCGGCAGATGAGCCGGGAAATTATAGGGGCCAAGCACCGCCATGACACCATGCGGCTTGTGCCGGATCGCCGTGCGGTCGCCCATTGCGCCTTCCATCCGCTTCTGTCCGGTTCGTTCGGAATAGGCAGCGACGGAGATTTCCACCTTGTTAATGACGGCGTCGACTTCGGTGAGCGCCTCCCAGATCGGCTTTCCGGTCTCGCGGGCGATGAGATCGGCCAGCTTGTCATTTTTCGACCGGACCAAATTGGCGAAGCGGCGGACGATTTCGATGCGGCTGGTGAGCGGTTGCGCAGCCCATTGCGGCCAGGCGGCGCGCGCGCGCGCGACCTCGGCGTTCACATCGCTGATCTTGCCGGTCCACAGCGTGGCTCCGGTCGCGGGCTCAGTGGAGACAAGCTGGGACATGGTACGCGCCGGACGTCATCAGGTTCATATAATGCGGTGTAACGCAATTTTCAGGGGGCGCCAGCTTGTCTTCGCCCGCGACGGGTCACGCCGATCGGGGCTGATGAGCCTCGCCCATGCGGCGAATGGCTTCGACCTTCTGGTACAGCGGCTCCCAATCGTCACGTTCGGCGATTGCGGACCAAAGGGTTTCGACTTCCTCGATATGCATGGAACAAGGCGCATCGTCCGACCAATAGGGATGATCGCGCGTTCCGGCGGGAAGAAAGGCGGCGGCCCCGGTCCGCATCTTTTCCCACGCATCGCCCGCATAACGGGCATGCGATTGGAGATCGCCACAGCGCCAGTCGAAGAAGAAGCGGTCGATTTCCGTTCCCGTCTGCGCCATCGCCTGAACGCAGCTTTCGATGAATTGCAGCGAAGTCTCTCGCTCTCCGGGCACGAGGCCGATACGGCGAAAGAAATGGGTGATGAGGGAATCCTGATAAAGCGCGGGGAAACGTTCCAACTCCGCAATCAGCGGTTCGGCTTCGCACAGCAGCCTTAGTGAAACGGCAAGCTGTGCCACATCCCAATGGATCGCCTCCGCTTGGCGGCCGAAGGCGTAAAGGCCGGTCTGGTCGAAATAGGCTGCGGTGAAGCCCGGCTCCCAGCGGGGTGTGAAGCGCCACGGGCCATAATCGAAACTTTCGCCCGTGATATTGATATTGTCGCTGTTGAGCACGCCATGGACGAACCCCGCCACCATGAAGGAAGCGGCAAGCTCGGCGGTGTTCTCGACCGCCTGCCGCATCAGCGCTATTGGCGGGGCAACCCCCTCCTGCGCGGCCTGGAGCAGTTTCGTCAGGCAGTAGTCGACCAGCCGCGTCATCAATTCCCCATTCTGCTCAAGCGCGATGCGCTGGAAGGTGCCGATGCGGATATGGCTGTGGCTGAGGCGCACAAGGACGGAGGATCGGGTGGGGGAGGGCTCGTCTCCGCGGATCAGGTCCTCGCCGGTTTCGATGAGCGAGAATGTCTTGCTGCTGTTGACCCCCAGCGCCTCAAGCATCTCGGTGGCGAGTATCTCGCGAACGCCGCCCTTCAACGTAAGGCGGCCATCGCCAAAACGGCTATAGGGCGTCTGCCCCGATCCTTTGGTGCCAAGGTCGAGCAGCCGCCCGGAATGATCGCGAAGCTGCGCAAACAGGAAGCCGCGGCCATCGCCTATATCGGGATTGTAAACACGGAACTGATGGCCGTGATAGCGCAGCGCCAAGGGTTGCTGCAGCGTGCCTTCCAATGGCTGGAAGCGGCCGAAATGCTGAATCCATTGGTCATCGTTAAGATGGCCCAGTCCCACCGCCTCGGCCCAGCGGTCATTGCGGAAGCGCAGGATCGCCTTGGGGAAATCAGCGGCTTGAACGGGGTCGCCGATCTTCTCGCCGAGCGAAAGGATGGGACTCCCGGGCTGATATTTCGCGGCTTGCGGCTGGATCGGCATAAGGCGATATGGGGGTGGAACAGCGAAAGGTTCAAGCTTGGCCGACTATAAAGACGGATATTGGTGGTCCAATGACGGCTTGCGGTTACATTACCGCGATTATGCGGGGCCGTCGGACCGGCCGCCGATCCTCTGTTTTCATGGTCTCACCCGCAATGCCCGCGATTTCGAGGCCGTGGCGAATCGGCTGGCAGGGGAATGGCGGCTCATCTGCCCGGAAATGAGGGGAAGGGCGGAAAGCGCCTATGCCAAGGACCCCATGACCTATGTTCCCCTGACATATGCACAGGACATCGAACGGCTGCTGACGGACCTCGCGGTCAGCAGGTTCATCGCCTTTGGTACGTCCTTGGGCGGCATATTGACCTTGCTGCTCGCGGCAACCCGGCCGGGGCGCATAATGGGGGCGCTGCTCAACGATATCGGGCCGGTGATCGAGCAGGCGGGGCTCGATCGGATAAAGGGCTATGTCGGTTCGGGGGGGAGCTATCCCACATGGGTACATGCCGCGCGGGCATTGGCGGAAAACAGTGCCGACATTTACCCGCGCTATACGTTGGAAGATTGGCTGAGCATGGCCAAGCGCCTCTACCGGCTGACCAGCGGCGGCAGGATCGTGCTCGACTATGACATGCGGATCGCCGAGCCGCTGCGGATGCCGGGGGGTGAAGCAGGCGTTGACCTTTGGCCCACGTTGGAGGCGCTCAAGGATGTGCCGGTCCTCCTGGTTCGCGGTCAGCGGTCCGACTTGTTGAGTGAGGCAACGGTGCGGCACATGGCGCAGCGGCTGAACCGGGCGGAGGTGGTGACGGTGCCCGGCGTCGGCCACGCACCGGTGCTTGACGAGCCCGAGGCTGTAGCGGGGATCGACCGGTTGCTGCAGCGTGTACTTCAGAATGCCTGACAAGGAATGACCCGGCCGGTCCGTATCCTGCATCTTCACAGCAGCTTTTCGCTGGGCGGCAAGGAAACACGGGCCGTAAGGCTGATGAACGCATGGGAGGACAGGGCTTCTCATTGCATCTTGAGCGGTGTTCCGGATCAGCTTGGCGCTCGTGAGGCAATTGCACCGGACGTGGCGGCGGAACTTCCGGAGCGCGCGCCTGCGCTCGCCGGCCGGCCTTCGGCCTCTCGATACTTGCGCCTCGCACGCTATATGCAGGGCTTTGACCTGGTGCTCAGCTATAATTGGGGCGCGATGGACGCGGTCATGGCCCACCGGCTGTTCGCGCCGGTGATGAAGCTTCCCCCGCTCATCCATCATGAGGATGGCTTCAATAGCGATGAAGCCCAGGGGCTGAAGTCCAACCGCAATCTGTTCCGGCATGTCGGCCTTGGCAGCGCCCGTGCGCTGGTGGTCCCTTCTACCAAGCTGGAGCGGATTGCGCTCCGCGATTGGCGGCAGCCACGCGACAAGGTCCGTCTGATCAGGAACGGCATTGATGTGGCGCGCTACGCTGGGCCTCCCGCGGCAGATGCCATTCCCGGCCTCGTCCGCAGCCCAGGCAAGCTGCTGGTGGGAACGCTTGCGGGCCTTCGGCCAGTCAAGAATCTCCGAAAGCTGGTACGCGCTGTGGCGGTCCACAAAGACCAGCTGCAACTCGTGATCGTGGGGGAAGGACCGGAGCGTGAGGCAATTCTTGCGGAGGCGCTTGCGAATGGCCTGTCCGACATCCATTTGCCGGGCTTCATGGCGGAACCATTCCGCTTCATTGGACTTTTCGACCTGTTCGCCCTTTCTTCCGACAGTGAGCAATTTCCTATCTCCCTGGTCGAGGCGATGGCGGCAGGGCTGGCGGCCGTCGCCACGGATGTGGGCGATGTTGCCGCAATGGTGGCGGCGGAGAACCGCCCCTTTATCGTGCCAGTAAGCGATGAGACGGCCTTCACGGCCGCATTGGAGAGGTTGTCGAGCGATAGCAAACTCAGATCCGCGATCGGTGCGGCGAACCGGAGCAAGGCGGTCCACGCCTATGCGGAGACACAGATGATCGCGTCTTACGCAGGGCTTTATGGAGAGGCTCTAGGCAGACCGGACGCATTGCTGTAGGGCGCGCGGATATTTTGCGCGCATGGACGCGAAAACTTGCTATAGGGGCAAGTTGGCGAGGGCGCTAGCGAACAGGCTTGGGGAGCTTAATGTG
>DATEFI010000243.1:0-6021 GCA_035280705.1 Rhizorhapis sp.
CCACGGAGCAGGATCTGAAAGGAGGGCAGGGGCCAAGCGCCTCCAGCCTCAAGCAGAACAAGATGATGATGGCGCGCATCGGTTTTCAGGCGCTTGCCATATTGCTGGTGGCCTTCCTGCTGCTGATGACCGGCGGCGGGCGCTGATTTGGTCAAACTCAACAAGATCTACACGCGCACGGGCGATGATGGCACGACCGGACTGGTCGACGGTTCCCGCATCGCCAAGTCCGACATGCGCATGGCGGCGATCGGCGATGTTGACGAAGCGAACAGCGCCATCGGCGTTGCGATCGTGGCCCTGAAGGAAGAGGGCTATGCGGCCATGCTCCGCCGCATCCAGAATGATCTTTTTGATCTGGGGGCGGATCTGGCAACCCCTGGCGAGGATTTCATGCCGGGCGAAATGACCTTGCGGATCGTGCCCGCTCAGGTCGAACGGCTGGAAAGCGAAATCGACAACATGAACGCGGCGCTGGAACCGCTCAGAAGCTTCATTCTGCCCGGCGGCAGCGATGCGGCCGCGGCGGTGCATCTTGCCCGCGCGGTCGTCCGGCGGGCAGAGCGAACGGCTGTCCGCGCCGCTGCGGAAGTGCCGCTTAATCCGCAGGCACTCGCTTATCTTAACCGGCTGTCCGACCACCTCTTCGTCCTGGCCCGTGCCGTCAACGCAGCGGGCGAGGGCAACATATTATGGGTGCCGGGCGGATCGCGCTGATATAAATTCTCCCGGCCTCATCGGATCGAAACGACTGCCCCTGCGTTAGCCCCACCGAAACCCGGGAGGGCGAATGCCTGCCGAAACGAGGTCCTACCCGTCAACGAGCGGACCAGCGGATTATATGCGCATCCGGACATTGTCCGGGGCGCTTTCCGCGCCGCTTTCCGACGCCGATGCGACGGCGCAGTCGATGGAAGATGCCTCCCCCGCCAAATGGCACCTGGCGCATACAAGCTGGTTCTTCGAAACCTTTGTCCTGCGCGACCATGTGCCAGGCTATCGCCCATTCGATGAGCGGTATCATTTTCTCTTCAACAGCTATTATGAGGCTGAGGGAGATCGCCATGCGCGTCCCCGGCGGGGTCTTCTGACGCGTCCTGCCTTGGCCGAGGTGCTCGCCTACCGGGCGCATGTGGATGCGGCAATCGGCGCGGCGCTGCCCGCATTTTCGCAGAGCGCGAAGGACCTGCTGGTGCTGGGCCTGCATCATGAGCAACAGCATCAGGAACTGCTGTTGACCGACATTCTTCACCTGTTCGCGCAAAATCCTCTCGAGCCGGCCTTGTGGCGGGCTCCTTCGGCCATGCCTGCGCCGATGCCCGCGCCTATGCAATGGATAAGGGGGAGAGAGGGCATGGCGCGCATCGGCCATGAAGGGCAGGATTTCGCCTTTGACTGCGAAGGGCCCGCCCATGATGTCCTGCTGAGCCCGCATGCGCTGGCACACCGGCCCGTCACCAATGGCGAATGGCTGGAGTTCATGAACGATGGCGGCTATGCCGAGTCCCGCCACTGGCTGTCCGACGGCTGGGCCTGGGTTCAGGGTGAAAGGATCAGGGCCCCGCTTTATTGGAAAGCCGACGGGCAGGATGGCTGGACCAGCTTCGGTCATGACGGCCGTCATCCGGTCAATCCCGCCGCGCCGGTGACCCATATCAGCTTTTATGAGGCGGATGCCTTCGCCTCCTGGGCAGGCGCGCGGCTGCCCACGGAAGCGGAATGGGAGAGCGCCGCCCAAGGCATCGATCCTGTGCGGGGCAATCAACTTGACCGCGCCGGGGCTGTCCGCCCCCGCGCCTGTGAAGAGCCAGGCGCCTTGTCACAGATGTTCGGCGACGTGTGGGAATGGACCGGCAGCGCCTATCGGCCCTATCCGGGCTTCACGCCGGCCGAAGGGGCAGTCGGCGAATATAATGGCAAGTTCATGTCTGGGCAGTTCGTCTTGAAGGGCGGCAGTTGCGCCACGCCGCGCGGCCATATGCGGGCGAGTTACCGCAACTTCTTCTACCCCCATCAGCGCTGGCAGTTCACCGGCCTGCGATTGGCAAAGGATTTGTGATGGCCGGTCCCGCTCTTGTCCGCAAAACAGGGGATGAAGCCGATGCGGCCTTCCGCCAGGATATATTGAACGGGCTTTCCAGCGTCCCCAAGGCGACCCCTGCACGCTGGTTCTATGACCAGCGCGGATCCGAGCTCTTCGAGCAGATCACCGATCTGCCCGAATATTACCCGACCCGGACCGAAACCGCGCTGCTGAAGGCCCATTGCGCCAAAGTGGGGGAGGTTGCCGGTCCCGGCCGCGCGGTCATTGAATTTGGCGCCGGTTCCGCGGCCAAGACGCCCCATCTTCTCAGAAGGATCGATCCGGCGGTCTATGTCGCGGTGGACATTAGCGGCGATTTCCTGAGGGAGGGCACGGCGGCGCTGGCGCTGGACTTTCCGGGGCTGCCCGTCCGGGCGGTTGAGGCGGACTTCACCCATCCCATAGAGCTGCCACGCCTTGTCGGCCACCTTCCGCGACTGGGCTTTTTTCCGGGCTCCACCATCGGCAATTTCGAAGCGGCGGCAGCCGTGGACCTGCTGCGTTCCTTCCGGCGGTCGCTTGGCGATGGCGCCATGTTGCTGATCGGGATCGACCGCATCAAGGATCCGGCTGTGCTGATCCCCGCTTACGACGATGCCGCAGGGGTGACGGCTCAGTTCAACCTGAACCTGCTGACGCGCATCAATCGCGAATTGGACGGCACCATGCCGGTCGAGGCCTTCCGTCACCTGGTCCGCTGGAATGATGGCGCCGCCCGGGTCGAAATGCATCTTCAGGCCGTTCGGGATGTCGATTTCACGGTCGCGGGCAAGCGGTTCTCCATGCGCGAGGGCGAAACCATACACACCGAGAACAGCCATAAATATGGTGCGAGGGACGCCCGCCTGCTGCTCCGCGCTGGCGGTTGGTCGCCGTGCCGGGAATGGACCGATGCAGACGACATGTTTGCCCTCATATTGGCGGAGGCCATGTAGCCGCCGTTTCCCAGTTGGCCGCGACCCGGCTATTTCTCCAGACAGCAAATTGCTTTCCGGTCTGGCAGGTCCAGAATGTTCTTGATATGTTCATAGAGTGATTTCGAGCCAGATGGAATCATCTGGCGGCTCGGAAATTACGGAGAACAAGGGAATATCAGACTCGTTCCGGTTCGATCAGAACCGGAACGAGTCCAGGTGAAGGCCCATGCGGAAGGGGGCCGTAGCGGGTAGAATGAAGGACGCCATGGGCGATGCACCGATGCGCAAGATCATCCATGTCGACATGGACGCCTTCTTCGCCTCGGTCGAGCAGCGGGACGATTCAGCGCTGAAGGGGAGGCCGGTTGCCGTGGGCCATGCCTCTCCCCGAGGCGTGGTAGCGGCGGCAAGCTATGAGGCGAGGCGCTTCGGTGTCCGCTCGGCCATGCCGTCGAGCACGGCCCTCCGGAAGTGCCCCGAACTGCTGTTCGTGCCGCCGCGCTTCGATGTATATCGGGACGTCTCGCGGCAGATCCGCAATATTTTTGCAGGCTATACGGACCTGATCGAACCTCTTTCGCTCGATGAAGCCTATCTGGACGTGACGGCCAATTGGCGGGGCCTTCCCTCCGCGACTGCGACCGCAGAGGAGATACGGGCGTGCATAAGAGCGGAGACAGGGCTGACCGCGTCCGCAGGGATTTCGTTCAACAAGTTTCTGGCAAAGCTTGGATCGGACCAGAACAAGCCTAACGGCCAGTTCGTGATCACCCCGGCAAGAGCGGAAGCCTTCATCGCCGCGCTCGACATCGGCCGCTTCCATGGCGTGGGGCCAAGGACCGTGGCCAGGATGCACGCCCTTGGCATATTCACGGGCGCCGATCTTCGCGGACAGAGTCTCGCCTTTCTTCAGGAGCAGTTCGGCAAATCCGGTTCCTGGTATCATGGCATAGCAAGGGGCAGGGACGAAAGGCCGGTATCGCCGGAGAGGGTGCGTAAATCCTCGGGTTCCGAAACCACCTTTGCCGCCGATCTTGTTGATCCTTCCGCCATATTTGATGCGACCGCCAGGCAAGCGGACGAGGTATGGGAATGGTGCCGCAAGGCAGGGCTTTATGGCCGCACCATTACGGTCAAGGTCAAATATGCCGATTTCCGCCTCGTCACGCGTAGCCGGACCTTGACTGCCCCCGTCGAGGATCATGCGGTCCTGCTTTTGGTAAGCCGGGAATTGATGGGCCAGCTTTTCCCATTGAGAAAGCCCATAAGGCTGCTTGGGGTGACCATGTCCAATTTCAACGAACCGCCATCTGCCGAGCCCCGGCAATTGGCCTTCGCGCTGGAATGATCCTTCTCCCCGCCTTCGCCTTTCACTATATCCGGTAAGAAGAAATATTCTCGTTCAAGGAAATCCGCATGTCAGCAGATCCCGTCGTCATCGCCTCCTATGCACGCACCCCGATGGGCGGATTTCAAGGCGCTCTTTCGCCCTTGAAAGCGACTGAACTGGGCGCGGCGGCGGCAAAGGCGGCGGTTGAGCGGTCCGGCCTTGCTGGGGACGCCGTGGACCAGATCATCATGGGCTGCGTGCTGCCTGCCGGTCTGGGACAGGCTCCGGCGCGGCAGGCGGCGCTGGGCGCGGGCCTGCCGTTGCAGGTTGAGGCGACGACCGTCAACAAGATGTGCGGATCGGGCATGCAGGCCGCGATTCTGGCGCATGATGCGCTGGCGGCTGGCTCAGCCGACATCATCCTTGCTGGCGGCATGGAATCGATGTCGAACGCGCCCTATCTGCTGCCAAAGCACCGGTCCGGCGCGCGGATCGGCCATGATCGGGTGGTCGATTCCATGATGATGGATGGCCTTGAGGACGCCTATACAGCGGGAAAGCCCATGGGGGCCTTTGCCGAGGATGCGGCGCGGCATTATCAATTCACGCGGGAGGCGCAGGACGCCTACGCATTTGCCTCCCTGACGCGCGCACTGGCGGCGATAGAGAATGGCGCCTTCCGCAGGGAAGTCGTTCCGGTCGCGGTGGAAACGCGCAAAGGCGCCCTGACGATCGACACCGATGAGCAGCCGGGCAAGGCTCAGCCCGAAAAGATCCCCGGCCTCAAGCCAGTCTTCGCGAAAGATGGCACGATCACTGCCGCCAACGCCTCCTCCATTTCGGATGGCGCGGCTGCGCTGGTGATGACGCGTGCCTCGGTCGCGGAGAGGCTGGGCCTCAGCCCGGTGGCGCGTGTGGTGGCCCATGCCGCCCACGCGCATGAGCCGGGCCTGTTCACCACCGCCCCCGTTCCCGCAATCCGGAAGGTGCTGGCGAAGGCATGGTGGTCGCTTGACGAGATAGACCTGTTCGAAGTGAATGAAGCCTTCGCCGTGGTCGCGATGATCGCCATGCAGGAACTCGGCATTCCGCACGAAAAGCTGAACGTCAACGGCGGCGCGACCGCTCTTGGTCATCCGATCGGGGCATCGGGCGCGCGCATCCTGGCGACGCTATTGGCGGCGCTACAGGAACGGGGCCTCAAAAAGGGCGTCGCCTCCCTGTGCATTGGCGGCGGAGAGGCGACGGCCATGGGCGTGGAACTGCTCTGATCAGCGGGCGGCGATCTGCGCTGATTTTGTACCGTCTGCGGCCGCGAGAACCTGGCTCCGCTGAAGCGCCACATTGTGCATTGCCCTGGCCCGGCACCGGCGGACGTCATTCCGTCCCGCAAGATCGGTTGGCGACGCGCGTCCGCAGGCGGCCCGCACGGCAGCGTGGAGGCGGCGGTCGAGAACCCTTATGCCCTCGGCGCTGCCTAGATCGAGATCGGCGAAGCTGACCGTCTCCCTATGAATGACCTGACCTGAAGATTGAGCCGCGGCCGGTGCAATGCTCAGGCAACCGGCAATCGCGGCGAGCGCGAATGTCCTGTTCATGGCTGTTTCTTTCCTGGGGTGGAACGGGCGCGGGCGCCAACGCCAGCGCTGCGATCATCATTATCGTTAATGGTGTCGAAAGCCTAACAACGA
>DATEFI010000244.1:0-2820 GCA_035280705.1 Rhizorhapis sp.
GACGCCTCAGCAATGGGCGCCGCCGAAAGAATGCGCGCTCCGGCGGCACTCCCCTGCACCTCCCCAACGGCAAGCCACTCCTCCCGCGCCAGAGGCGACAGTGGATCCAATCGAAAAGCCCTGCCCCCCACGCTGATCCAATCAGCGCCATCGGCGTTGCGGCGTCGGGATACCCGGTCAGGAAAAGCGAGGGCTAGGCAGATGCCAGCATCCTCTCCCCTCCCGCTTACGGGAGGGGCTGGGGGAGGAAATGCAGGGGCCGAGGGCGCCGCCTGCCCTCCCCTGCCCCCTCCCGCAAGCGGGAGGTCAATGAGTCGTTCCCAACGCCTGGCCAACCCTCTTCCGGCTTCGGCCCTTCTACCGCCCTCGCGGCGCCAGCGCTGCAGCCGCTGCGTCAAGTCAATATCACTGCCGCCCAGACCCCGCTCGGTGATCAGCACCGCTACTTCAGCGGCAAGACGGCCGAGCCCCATCTCGCCAGCGCGGATCAGCATGTGCGCCAGCCTTGGCTCCAGCGGCAGGCGCGCAATCGCCTTGCCATGCGCGCTAATCCGCCCCTCCCCGTCCAACGCTTCCAGGACGCCTAGCCTGTGGCGTGCCTCCTGCACCGCGGCGGCGGGTGGCGGATCGATCCATTTGAGGCTCGATGGATCACTGACGCCCCATTGCGCGCAATCGAGCAGCAGGGCGGAGAGATCGCTCTCCAATATCTCCGGCGGGTCATAGGGCGGCATTCCGCTCGTCGCCGCTGCTTCCCACAACCGGTAAGCTACCCCGGGTCCTTGCCGCGCCGCCCGGCCAGAGCGCTGGGTCGCGGCGGCCTGACTGGCTTTTTCCGTCACCAGCCGGGTGAGTCCGGCGGACCGGTCATAACGCGGGCGGCGAGCAAGGCCGCTGTCGACGACGATCCGGACCCCATCGATGGTCAGGCTGGTTTCGGCGATGCTGGTCGCCAGGATGACCTTGCGCGTCCCGGGTTCAGCCGTCCGGATCGCCGCCCGTTGCTCGGCGGGCTCCAGCGACCCATGCAGTTTATGCAGCCTGATGCTCGGCGAAAGCCCCTCCAGCCGCTCGGCTGTCCGCTCAATTTCCGCGACGCCAGGCAGGAAAGCGAGCAGATCGCCGGCCTCCTCAACGAGCGCGCGCCTGATGGTGATCGCCATGTCATCCTCGATCCGCCTTTCCGCAGAGCGCCCGATATGGCGAAGCTCAAGCGGCCAGGACCGGCCCTCGCTTTCGATGACGGGCGCATGTCCCATCAGGGCGGCAAAGCGCGCGCCATCCAGGGTCGCCGACATGGCCAGCAGCCGGAGGTCCTGTCTGAGCGCCTCCTGGGCATCAAGAGCCAGAGCGAGGCCAAAATCGCTGTCCAGGCTGCGCTCATGCACTTCGTCGAACAGCACTGCGGAAACCCCGGAAAGTTCGGGATCATCCTGTATCCGGTTGCGGAAAATGCCTTCGGTCAGCACCAGGACACGGGTTTTCGCCGACTGCCTGCTATCCATGCGCGTGGCGTATCCGATGGATTGGCCCACCTGCTCGCCCGCCAGTTGCGCCATCCGCTCGGCCGCCGCCCGCGCGGCAAGGCGGCGGGGAGAAAGCAGCAGCACCTGTCCGGTGCACCAGGGCTGGTCCAGCAGGGCCGGGGCGACTGCCGTGGTCTTGCCTGCTCCGGGCGGAGCGACAAGCACGGCATTGCTCCGCTCTCCCAAGGTCGCAAGCAGTTCAGGCAGAACGGCATTTATGGGAAGCGTCATAGTGCCAGTCACTTCTCCTCTCCTGCTGGAGAGGAGATTAATAGGCCCGCGCGATTGCGAACTCTACGGCCTCTGTCAGTGCAGCCTTGGCCTTGCCGCCCGGAAAGCCGCCGAGCGCGTTGATCGCCCGCTGCCCATAATGCCGGGCGCGCTCCAGCGTGTCGGCGATGGCGCCTGTTTGCTCGAGCAAGCCGGTGGCGTGGGCAAGATCCTCATCGCTTGTACGGTGTCCGGCGATGGCATCCCGCCAGAAGCGCTTCTGCTCGTCGTCCCCACGCGCATAACCGAGAATCACCGGCAGCGTTACCTTACCGTCGCGGAAATCGTCGCCCGCGTCCTTGCCCATCGTCTTTTCATCGGACGAATAGTCGATGGCGTCATCCACAAGCTGAAAGGCGATGCCCAGATTGCGGCCATAGCAATCCAGCGCCAATTCCTGCGCCTCGTCCCGTTCGGCCACCACCGCGGAGATACGGCAGGCGGCGGCAAACAGCGCGGCGGTCTTCGCGCCGATGATCTCCAGATAATGCTCCTCATCGGTATCGATGCGGCGTTGGGCGGTGAGCTGGTTGACTTCGCCCTCCGCGATCACGGCCGAAGCATTGGACAGAATCTTCAATACCTTGAGCGAGCCGTCCTCGACCATCAGCTCGAAGGAGCGGCTGAAGAGGAAATCGCCCACAAGCACGCTGGCGCTGTTGCCCCAGATGATGTTGGCCGTCTTGCGTCCGCGCCGCAAACCCGATCCGTCCACAACGTCGTCGTGGAGCAGGGTGGCGGTATGAATGAACTCTACAGCCGCAGCCAGCTTATGGTGGCGTGTTCCCGGATATTCCAGCAATTCGGCACAGGCGAGCGTCAGCATGGGCCGCATCCGCTTGCCGCCGCCTGCGATCAGATGTCCTGCAAGTTCCGGAATCAATGGAATTTTCGACTGCATCCGTTCCAATATGACGCTGTTGACCGCGTGCATGTCGTCGGCAACCAGCGACATCATGGGTTCCAGCGAGGGCGCCGGACGGCGATTCAGTTGGTGAACGGTGGCAGTCATATGAGGCGCGAT
>DATEFI010000245.1:0-9825 GCA_035280705.1 Rhizorhapis sp.
AGTGCCGTCAGCACGTCGGCTGCATTCGACATGGTCTCCCAGTCGGAGCGGCTTCCCATGATGATGCCGACCAGCGGTTTCGTTTGCGTCATGTCGCTTCCTGGCCTGCCGCGCCCCATGCGCGGAGAGAGAAGCGATGGCTCTTAACCCTGCACAACCCCAGGGGCAATGGGCTATGCGGTTGCCAGCCAAATATTGCTTGTAGCGGGAGCGGGCTAGAAATAAATTAACCAAGTCGGGGTATGGAGGTGTAGCTCCATGTGGGGATTGGGTTGTGCAAAGCCTGCAAATCAAAAAACTGGCGTCGGCAGACGACGCTGACAGAATTCGTGAACTTGAAGTGCAGGTCGCTATTCTAAGGCGCGAACTGCTGTCGCTTCGCATTGCCAATGCCGAGCTGGAGCGCGTGGTCGAACGGGATACGCTGACGCCGCTCTACAATCGCCGCTACATGATCAATGCGATCAATGACCGGCTGAAGCGGCTGGACCGTTACGGAACGCGCTCGATCCTCGTCTTTGTTGACGTGGATGGGCTGAAGTCGATCAACGATACCCAGGGCCATTGCGCGGGCGACTTCGCACTGGTCCATATCGCCACGCTGCTTTCGGCCAATGTCAGGGCGACCGACATCGTCGCGCGCATCGGCGGAGACGAATTCGCGCTGATCCTCGAAGAACTGACGAGGGAAGAGGCAGTAGCGAAGCTGGAGGGCTTGCGTAGGGTGATTGCGGATACGCCATGCGAGTTCAGCGGGACCACGCTCAGCCTCGGAGCCTCCTTCGGCATGGCCGTGATGATGGACAGCGATACCGACGAATCCCTGGTCGCCCGGGCCGACGCCGATATGTATGCGCAAAAGCGCAATGCACGCGCGCGGGAAAAACCCTAAGCCTTCTCCAGCGTGCACTGCAGCGGGTGCTGATTTTCCCGCGCGAAGTCCATGACCTGATTCACTTTCGTCTCGGCCACTTCATAGCTGAAGATGCCGCATATGCCGACGCCTCGCTGGTGGACGTGAAGCATTACGCGGGTCGCTTCCTCCATGTCCATCTTGAAAAAGCGCTGGAGCACAAGGACGACAAATTCCATCGGCGTATAGTCGTCGTTCAGCATCAGCACCTTATACGGAGAAGGCTTCTTGGTGCGAGTGCGGGTACGGGTCGCGACGCCCAGATTACTGCCGTCGTCATCGCCCTTGCGAGTCGCCATCATGGCGGGGCGGAAGGATATGTCACTGATTTGGTGCATGCGTCCCGCACGATATGGCAAGCGCAGGGCGTAGGGCAAGAGGGCTTGCCCCATAGAAAATGAGATTCGACGAATAAAAAAAGGCCACGCCCAGAGGCGCGGCCTTTTTCTGTTTCAGCCTGAGCTATCAGGCGGTGAAGGTCTTCACCTTTTCCGAGACCACGGCAACGCGGGTCGAGATCGGCTGAACCACATCACCGGCAAGCTTCAGGATCGCTTCGCTGTTCTTCGAAGCTTCGGAAGCGAAGCTGTCGAAGGCGCTGGAGAAGAACTCGCTCTGGAGCTGGAAGAACTCGGTCGGCGACTTGACGGACGCGAAGCTCTTGATGGTGGAGGTGGCCTTCTCAAAGCTCCGGCGGCTGTAGTCGGCCGCTTCCTGGCCAAAGGATTCGGCGCCCTTGGCAGCGATCTTGCCGGATTCGACAAGAGCTTCGACATTGCCCTTGGTCAGTTCGTTCACTTCCTCAACGATCTTGCTGCTCTTTTCGACAGCGGCCTTGGCCTTCTCGTTGAAATCACCGAAAAACGCCTGGAACTTTTCCTTGGCGTCGGCAGCAACCTTCTTCGTCGTTTCAATAGCGTCGGTCATTATGGTCGTTCCTTCTTCTGCTGCGGCCGGGATCGGATGCGTGATTTTTGCCGGCTCTTCCTTGATGGGCTCGGAAGCAGCTTTAATGGCCGATGCGACCTGTTCTGCTGCGGCCTCCGCCACTTTGGGGGCAGCTTCGACGGCTTTGACGACCGGCTCGGCTGCGGTAATTTCCTTGGCTGGCTCTGGCGCTGGCGGCGGCGCAGCGGTTTCCTTCACCACTTCCTTTGCCGGAGGGGCCGAGGGACTTTCAGCCTTGCTCGCCACGGGAGGCTTCGGAGCGGGCGAAGGGGCCGCTACTTTCTTCTCCGGCAGCGACGCTGCTTTCGGACCGTCGGCAACTTTCTTGTCCGGCTGGGCCTTCTTCGGTTGGGACTTGGGCGGTGTTTCTGCCATCGAGCTTCCCTTCCATTCTTGCTGCACTGCACAATATGGGAGTCGCAAGCGAAATGCAAGCTATTTTTGTGCGCTGCAACAGAAGTGTAACAAAGCTGGAAAACTTTCGCCTAGCGCGATTTTACGTAACGGCCGGGCGCTTCCTCCAAAGCAGGCAGGCTGCCCTTTCCGGGGACCCTCGCGCCCGTCGCGGGTAGCGAATCATTGCCCATTGCTTCTATCCAATCGAGCCAGTCCGGCCACCAGCTGCCGGGTGTCTCTTTCGCGCATGCAACAAAATCCGCGAGCGAGGAGGCTTTCTTCTCGCACGTCCAATATTGATATTTGCCGGAGCTGGGCGGATTGACCACGCCAGCGATGTGACCCGACCCGGCGAGCACGAAACGCAGCGGGCCGGAAAAATGTTCCGTTATTTTCCAGACACTTTCGGGCGGCGCGATATGATCCTCCCGGCCGGCCTGCACATAGCTCGGGGTTTTTACCTTGCGCAGGTCCAGAGGCGTGCCGTCGACCGCAATGGCGCCGGGTTGGACAAGCTTGTTGTCGCGGTAAAGATCGGTGAGATAGTCCTGATGCCATTTGGCGGGCAGATTGGTGGTGTCGCCGTTCCAGTATAACAGGTCAAAGGGCGGATAGTCCTGTCCCAGCAGATAGTTGTTGACCACATAGTTCCAGATCAGGTCCCGGCCGCGCAGCAGGTTGAACGTGGCGGCCATATAGCGCCCATCCAGATAACCTTCCGATGACAGTGTCTTTACGAGCTTCAACAACTCGTCATCAATGAAAAGGCTGAGGTCTCCGGCCTTGGTGAAGTCGACCTGCGCCGTGAAGAAAGTCGCGCTCTTGACCTTGGAAGCCTGCTTGCGGGCGGCGAGCAGGGCCAAAGCCGCCGCCAGTGTCGTGCCCGCCACGCAATAGCCGATCGTATGGACGCTCTCCACATCCAGCAGTTCGCAAACCGTGTCGATCGCATCCACCTGGCCTTTGAGGATGTAATCGTCCCAGATGATGTCCTTCATGCTCGCGTCGGCAGATTTCCAGGACACCACGAAAACGGTCAGGCCCTGCGCAACCGCCCAGCGAATGAAGCTTTTTTCAGCGCTGAGATCCAGGATATAGAAGCGGTTGATCCATGGCGGGAAGATGATGAGGGGCGTCCTCAGCACTTCCTTCGTGACTGGCTCATATTGGATCAATTGGTAAAGCGGCGTTTCCTTGATCACCTTGCCAGGGGTGGCCGCGATGTTGCGCCCGACCTCGAAAGCGGTGCGGTCAGTATGGGTCAGTTGCCCCTGATCCAGATCGTTGAGCAGATTCTTGAGGCCCCGAACAAGATTCTCCCCATTGGTCTCGATCGTCTTTTCCAGCACCAGTGGGTTGGTAAGGGCGAAGTTGCTGGGGCTCATCGCATCGATGATGTTCCGGGTGGCGAAGCGAAGCTGATCCTTTTGCTTTGGCTGTATGCCATCCACCGTATCCACAAGGCGCAACATATAGTCGGCCGTCAGCAAATAGCTTTGGCGGATAAGGTCGAAGAGCGGATCCTTCTGCCATTGCGCGCCGGAAAAGCGCCGGTCCTTCATCGCCGGGATCGCCGGGGCATCAAGGGAGGGCTTTCCGGCGCTGTCGAGGAAGCGTTGCCAAAGGGTGACCGCGTCCGACCAGAATTGGGATTGAAGCTTGCCTGCGGCTTCGGGGTCGACCGGAGGAGGGATGTTGGGCGCCTTCTCGGCTTCCGCCTTGGCCATCAGCTTGGCATTATGTTCAAGGATAAGCTGCTGCGCCTGGCCGATGACACGGGTCCAATGCTGCATCTGCTCCAATGTGGGGACCGCCTTTTGAAGCAGGTCCGCTCCGTCAGAAGGCTGCTTCACATGGGCGTCGCTCATCTGGCCTCTCCTTCATCCTTGCCCAACTTCTTCGCTGGCATGGCTTATGAAGCCAGTATATATGCCCCTTCAGCGCGATCCAAGTCTTTATATTGCGCTGCAACAAAAATCCTCCAATGGAGAAAGCAAAAGGAATGTATCGATAATGTCCGAGGAATTTTACCGCATCAAACGTCTTCCCCCTTATGTCATCGCCGAAGTCAATGCGATGCGGGCGGCGGCGCGAGCGGCGGGTGAGGACATTATCGATCTCGGCATGGGCAATCCCGACCTGCCGCCGCCCGAACATGTGATCGAAAAGCTTTGCGAGGTTGCGCGCAAGCCCGATGCCCATGGCTATTCGGCGTCAAAGGGCATTCCCGGCCTCCGCCGCGCGCAGGCGAGCTATTATGC
The DNA here is from genome assembly GCA_035280705.1 of Rhizorhapis sp. Lineage (GTDB taxonomy): Bacteria > Pseudomonadota > Alphaproteobacteria > Sphingomonadales > Sphingomonadaceae > Rhizorhapis. The sequence goes on from DATEFI010000245.1 coordinate 4,519, forward strand.
CCGCCGTTTCGGCGTGGAGCTCGATCCCGAAACCGAAATCGTCGTCACGCTGGGTTCGAAGGAAGGTCTCGCCAACCTCGCCCAGGCCATCACGGCTCCGGGCGATGTGGTGCTGGCGCCCAACCCCAGCTATCCAATCCACACTTTCGGTTTCATCATCGCAGGCGCGACCATACGTTCAGTGCCGACGACGCCGGATGAGAATTACTGGCGCTCGCTGGACCGGGCCATGGCGTTCACTGTGCCGCGGCCATCCATTCTGGTGGTGGGCTATCCCTCCAACCCGACGGCTGAGGTGGTCGATCTCGCCTTCTATGAACGTCTGGTTGCCTGGGCGAGGGAGAATCGGGTCTGGGTGCTCTCCGATCTCGCCTATAGCGAGCTTTATTATGACGATTGCCCCACGCCTTCGATCCTTCAGGTGCCAGGCGCCAAGGACGTCGCGGTCGAGTTCACCTCGATGTCGAAGACTTACTCCATGGCCGGATGGCGCATGGGCTTTGCGGTCGGCAATAAAAAGCTGATCGCGGCGCTGACGCGGGTGAAGAGCTATCTCGATTATGGCGCTTTCACGCCCATCCAGGCGGCGGCGGTGGCAGCGATCAATGGGCCGCAGGACATCGTCGAAAAGAACCGCCAGCTTTACAAGAAGCGGCGGGACGTTCTGGTCGAGAGCTTCGGCCGTGCCGGATGGGAAATTCCGCCCTCCCGCGCGTCCATGTTCTGCTGGGCGCCTCTTCCCCCAGCTCTCGCGCATCTCGGCAGCCTGGAATTTTCAAAGCAGCTCCTCACGCATGCCGGAGTCGCGGTCGCTCCGGGCGTTGGTTATGGCGAGGATGGCGAGGGCTATGTCCGCATCGCCATGGTCGAGAACGAACAGCGCATCCGCCAGGCGGCGCGTAATGTGCGGCGCTATCTTCAGAGCATGGGGGTGAATACCCCCTCTGCGAAGGCCGAGTAACGATCAGGGTCTCCTCCCGGAGGGGAGGGGGCCCTTGCTCACTGCAAACGGGTCGAAATCGGACCTAAATCTGATCGACATCCTTCCGCTTTTGGAAATGGGCTGATCCCTCATTAATCATGGGGGCCAGTTGTGAGACGGCATGCCGGTTCGGGAATAGTTCCGCCCTATAGACATGCCGGGAGCGGGCCGCGACGCCTTCTCCTGCTGCTGGCTTTGGCGGGCCTTGTCCTCGGTTATCACTTCGCCCTGCTCGCTCCCCACGCGGTGGTGCCATTGCTGGTCCCTGTTGCGATTCTTGCGGGGCTGGTGATCTGGGCGCTGCCCGATATGCGATCCGCGCCGGAAAAACCGCTTTCCTCATTGCTGCTCGCCTTTCTTGTCGCGCTGCCGCTTTGGCCCAATTATCTGGCGATCGCGCTGCCGGGCCTCCCATGGATTACGGTCCTCAGGATCATCAGCGTCCCAATGATCCTGCTGCTTCTGATCTGCCTGTCGGTATCGCCCGGCTTTCGGCAGCGCACGGCTGAGAGCGCCGCGGCGATTGCCCCTGTGTCGAAGCTGCTAATGCTGTTCGTGCTGCTGCAGATCGCCTCGTTGGTGCCTGCAATCCTCACCGGCGGGGGCGTTGGCGAATCGATTGAGGCGCTGGTCCTTGCTCAGATGAACTGGACAGCGATCTTTTTCTTGAGCGCTTACATTTCCCTCCGTCCGGGATGGCCGTTTCATGTGGTATATGCGCTGATTGCCGTTGCCGCGCCTCTCTGCCTGGTGGGAATGCAGGAAGCACGCATTGGCGCTGTGCCATGGGCGGGGCACATTCCGGCTTTCCTCAAGATCGAGGACCCGCTTGTGCAGCGCGTGCTCGGCGGCAGCGCGCGGGCGGCGACCGGCATTCACCGGGTCCAGGCCACTTACACCACCAGTCTTGGTTTTGCCGAGTTTCTGGCGCTGATGACGCCCTTCGTCCTGCACATCGCCGTCAGGGGAGAGCGCTTCTGGGCCCGGCTGGCCGCGATTGCCCTTCTGCCCTTGCTGTTCTGGGTCATCATGCTCACGGACTCGCGGCTCGGCGTAGTGGGTTATCTGCTCTCCTGCCTCTTCTATCTGTTCATTCACGGCATGCTGAAATGGCGCAGCGACAAACGCAGCCTGATCGGACCGGCTATCGTCCTCAGCTATCCGGCGCTCTTTGCGGGTTTCCTCATCTCTACCTTCTTCGTCCCGCGCCTAAGCCGGATGGTCTGGGGCGGCGGGGCGGCGAGCTACAGCACGCAGGCGCGAATCGATCAATGGGACCGCGGGCTGGACCTGCTTGCCGCCAATCCGCTGGGCTACGGGATCGGACGGGGCGGAATAACGCTTGGTTATGTCAATCAGGCGGGACAGGGGACGATCGACAGCTATTTTCTGCTGATCCTGCTTGAATATGGTGTCGTCGGTTTTGCCCTGTTCTTCGGCTTGTTCGCGCTCGCCGTGTGGAAGGGTGCCAAGGCCATTTTCGATTACCGGCCCGACGGTGAGGAAAGCCTGCTGGTCCCACTGACGATCACGCTGGCCAACTGGATCGTCGTCAAGTCGATCTTTGCCCAGCCAGACAATAACCCCATCATTTTCGCCATGCTGGGCATGATGTCGGCTCTTATATGGCGTGCAAGCGTCAAGGCGCCCAGTCCGGCACGCCGCGCCGGTTCAGGAGGCCGTCCTTCCATCCTGCGAGGCCAAAGGCAAATTGCCTGATCGCCCCTTTTCTGAGGAAACGCAGGGCAAGCAGGAACAGCGCGGCGGCAGCCGCGGCCGCCAGCCGGGCCGGGAAGCAGTCGCGGGTGACGAGCATCTTGTTGCGTTCATCAAGATAGATGGGAAGCCGGGGCCTGCGGCGGACCGACTGTCCTGAACCGGTGCTTGCCCCCTGATTATGGAGTACGCGTGCGCCGGGGGCAAAGCCCAGCTTGAGGCCCCTGCGCCCTGCGCGAAGGCACCATTCCACCTCTTCGCAGTAGAGGAAATAATCTTCGCGCATCGGCCCAGCCTTGTCGCGGAAGGCCCGGCTCACCAGCATTGAAGCGCCCGTGATATAGTTGATGCGGTCTTCAATGGCGCCAGGCGAAACAGGCGCTTCGAGCCTGCGGCCATGGCCCAGCGACACCGCTCTTGCGAGCCACGGCCGCCAATGCCCGCCATCGGACTGGACCGTGCCGTTGGCATAATATTGCGTTCCGCCGACCGCATGGCAGTCACCCACGGCAAGGCGCTCCACCAGCGCCTCTAGCGCCTGCGGATCGGGCAAGGTATCCGGATTGAGGATCCACCAGGCATCGGCATCGCCGGTCTGCGCCATGGCGATATTAACACCCCCGGCATAACCCACATTCCCAGGCGCCTGCACGGCACGCACGGTTTGGCCGCCGGGCAGGGTTGGGGGAAGGGCGCTCAGCTCCAGGAAAGCAGCATCGCCGCCATTTTCACAAATGATGACTTCCAAATCCCGATGGGTGGATTTGGCGACGGCGCCCAGGCAGCGCTGAATGTCGCCCAGATTGCGGAAGCCAACGATGATGATTGCGACATGCATCAATCCTTGCCTTCCGCCAGGAACAGGCGCCAGGAATTTGCAAAGCGCCAGAGCCTCTGCCGGACGAGCATGGAAAGCGCCGCGAAGCGGTCGCTCCGGCGGCGGAGCCTTACGGTCGTCAGGACTCTGAGGCCGTGGGGCAGAATGGAAAGCGGCAGCGCAAGGCTCCGCAGCAGCCATTCGACCCGCGGATGTTTCCGCGTTGAAAGAAACCATGCATAGGTTTCCCGGTCGATCCGCGCGAACTTGCTCCGCAGCTCCGGCCAGGTTCGCCTTGGCGGGTGGGAGACCAGGGCCTCCTTGGCATAGCCCAGCTTCAAACCGATTGCGGTTGCCCTGTGGCACCACTCCTTGTCCTCGGAAACATCCGGCTGAAAAGGGCCGACCCGATCAAAATCGGCACGCAGGCAGAACAGATTGGCGGTGACTGTAAAGCCCTTGGACTTCACATAATCCTCATTGTCGAAGCCGAACACGGTCTCGAACGCTTCGGCAGGGGTCATCGGCCCCCCATGATCGAGCCGCACCCTCATGCGTCCGCCGACAATGTCGAACCGGTTGAGCGCAGCCACTCCCTTTTCAAGCCAATGCGGATCGGGAAGGCAGTCGCAATCGGTAAAGGCAAGTATCTCGCCGCGTGCGGCTTCAACGCCGCCATTGCGGGCTGGTCCGGCGCCCCTTTGGTGAACCACGACCAGCTTGGCCCGCCGGCCAGTCAGCTTTCCAAGAGCCTCCTTCCCCTGTGGAGAGTCATTGTCCGCAACAATGACTTCATATTGGCTGCGCGGCAGGCTCTGCTCCTCCAGCGCGGCGAGGCACAGCTTCAGCCGGTGAGGATCATTATAATGGGGAATGATGACGCTGATGCGCGGGGTCCTCACTTGAAGCGTTCCCCTTGCCACGCCTCCAGCATGGCTGCATCCGGATGAAAGAGCATGTCCCTGCGATCGTGCAGCAGCTTGCGCAGATCCGGCGGATCGAGTTCCCACCAACGGCTTTCCTCAATCGCCGCGATCAGGTCTGCCGGAAACCGGTCGCGCAGCTTTCTTGCGGGATTGCCGGCGACGATCGCATAGCGCTCGACATTGCGGGTCACGATTGCGCCCGCGCCGATAACGGCGCCACGACCGATGAATTTGCATCCCGGCAGGATCATGGCGTTATGGCCGATCCATACATCATCCTCGATCACCAGCGGATCGTCATAGAAAATGTCTTCGTCCACGACGCCGAACTTCTTTTCATAGAGCACAGGATGCGTCGTAAGCGCGTCGGTTGGGTGATTGATCGGCGCTGAACGGACCGTATTGGCGATAGAGCAATAGCGGCCAACGACGATGGGGCCGGGCATCCGCCACTGGTCGAAGCAGCCATAGGAATAAAGGCCCACGTCGACCCGGTAACGGTCGCGGAACCATGCGCGCAGGGGTGCGCTGGTGAACTGGTCACGCCGCCAGAGGCGAAGCTTCGCTTTTTCGATAAGGGAGCCGAGAAGGCCAGGCATGAAAGGGTCCCTGTTGGGCTTGGCTGTTACGGGTGCGGAGTGGTGCGGATTGCTGCGGCCATGTCAACTTGCTTGTGCGTTCCATGCCTGAATTTCGTTTTTCTGCCCCTCAATCCTCTTTGAACGCACGGGCAAACTGGTCAGCCAGCGGCTTGGTAAGGAAGGAGAGAAGCGACCGGTTCCCGGTCTGGATATAGATTTCCGCAGGTATTCCCGGCAGGAGTTCGAGCCCAGCCTTGCTGGAGGCTCCGGGCGAGATGGCGATAC
>DATEFI010000246.1:0-2621 GCA_035280705.1 Rhizorhapis sp.
GGGAGCAGGCGGAATGGGCGCCTGCTGATCGCCGGGACCTTGCCGCAGGAAACCGCCCGGCCCAACCGACACGATGCGGGGCTGCGGCGCCGTCGCTTCTGCTGCAACGGGAGCTGGAGCGCTGGGGGCAGGGCGGGGAGCTGGGGCCGCGGCCATCGGCTTTGCGGCTGCCACCGGCGTTTGCTCCGGCTGAGGCTCGGGTTTTTTGGGCGCGGGCCGCTTTGGCGGAGCCGCCTTGCGCGGAGCATCTCCCGCCTTGACGGGCGAGGGCCGGGACTGCAGCCCCAGGCGATGGGCCTTGCCGATGACGGCATTGCGGCTCACGCCGCCCAGCTCGTCGGCTATCTGGCTTGCGGTCATGCCCTTTTCCCACATCGATTTCAACTGGTCGATGCGTTCATCAGTCCAGGCCATTCATACTCCTTCGGCTTCGTCAGTCCGGGACCTGTCCCCGCGATATGATCGGGTTACAGTTGCAAAAAAACGCCCTTGCGGGCCGCGCCGCCACCCGATAGGCGATCTCACCATGAACGAACAGCAGAAAATCGACAGCGACTTCAAGGCCGTTCGCGCGGAACCGGGGGTTGCCCTGATCCGCAATGTGAATTGGGCGGGTGCGCGAGCCCTTTATATTAAGGAAGTTCGCCGTTTCTTCAAGGTGCAGCTCCAAACCATATGGCCGCCCGCGATAACGACGCTGCTGTTTCTGATCATCTTCACTGTGGCGCTGGGCAGGCGGAATCATGAGGTGCTCGGCGTACCCTTTGCCGATTTCCTGGCCCCAGGCCTCATCGTCATGGGCATGATGCAGAACAGTTTCGCAAACAGCAGCTTTTCCCTGCTGGTGGCCAAGGTGCAGGGAACGCTGGTCGACTATCTGATGCCGCCCATTTCGGTCGGAGAGTTGCTGGGAGCGCTTGTTGCGGCTTCGGTCACGCGGGCAGTCCTGGTGGGCTCCGCGGTGTGGCTGGCGATGCTGCTGTGGCCCGGTGTGCATGTCGTGCCCGTCCATGGCTGGGCAATCGTCTGGTTTGGCGTGTTGGGCTCGGCCTTTCTCGCCTTTCTGGGGGTCCTGACCTCGATCTGGGCGGAAAAATTCGATCATGCAGCGGCCGTTACCAATTTTGTGATCGCGCCACTGTCGCTGCTTTCAGGAACCTTTTATTCCATCGACCGGCTGGCGCCGGTATTTCAGGCGATAAGCCACGCCAATCCCTTTTTCTACATCATATCGGGCTTCCGCTATGGCTTCCTTTCGGCTGCGGATTCCCAAGTGGTTGCGGGCGCGCTGGTGCTGCTTCTGCTCAACATTGGAACGGGCCTGCTATGCTACGCCCTGCTCAGGAACGGCTGGAAGCTGAAAGCCTGAGACGGCTTACGCCGCGAAACAGGAATCAGTGGCGATGGCGTGTGCGTAGCTCATAGCGGCCATCGGCATAGGAACTGAACAGATCGTCGATGGCCGGATGGTCCACCGGCTCCTCGCTATCGTCATATTGCAGATTCTGCTGACTGACATAGGCAATGTAGCTGGTCTCGCCATTTTCGGCGAGCAGGTGATAAAAGGGCTGGTTGCGATCAGGCCGCAAGTCCTCCGGAATGGACTGATACCATTCCTCGCTGTTGGCAAAGATGGGGTCGATGTCGAAAACAACCCCACGGAACCCGAACAGGCGGTGTTTCAGAACCTCCCCAATGCAGAAGCGCGCATGCGCGATGATGGGAGCGTGCAGACGGATATTGCCGCTATTTGGGCGCGTAATGTTCGAATCCATGTTTCCAATTTAGAAAGATTGTGCGTTGATACAAGGAGGTGCTTGGCAAGCGCGCATTCATCCGCTAATGCCCGCCGCTCAAACCGACCCTCGTCCGGGGGCCTGCGGCACTGCTCCGCACATGAAGGCACCGACATGATCCTCGCGGAGAGGTGGCAGAGTGGTCGAATGCACCGCACTCGAAATGCGGCATACGGGCAACCGTATCGAGGGTTCGAATCCCTCCCTCTCCGCCACTTTTGCTTCCATATGCAGCCGCAGATGTCCGTAAGATTCCCGGATTTATGCGGATTTTTCATCCAGAATCGTCCTCTTCAAACCGCATGCTGACGTACGCAGCCGCACAAAAGTGTGGGCGGAAATGTGGGCGTATGATAGGGTGTGGGCGTAAACCCGGAAAGTGTGGGCGTGACACATGGGCAAGCTAACCGCGAATGAAGTGAAGGCCGCGTTGGGAAAGCCGGGATCCTACCAGGACGGAGATGGTCTTTTTCTCAAGGTGGACCGGCGCGGTGGGGCGGCGTGGCGATTGCGCATCCAACATGAGGGAACGCGGCGCGATATAGGTCTCGGGAGTGCAAAGCTCGTCACTCTCGCAGCTGCACGGGCAAAGGCCGCCGAAGCTCGCAAGGCGATTCGCGAGGACAAGCGCGATCTTGTTGCCGAGAAACGCGAAGCAAAAGCCGCAGCGGTCACCTTTCGCGAAGCGGCGCTGGCTCTCCACGAAGCGCACAAGCATCAGTGGGCCAACGCGAAACACGGCGATCAATGGCTCGCCACGCTCGAAAGCTATGCCTTTCCGTCGCTGGGCCGAAAGCCAGTTGGCAGTATTGCCGCCGGCGACAT
>DATEFI010000247.1:0-4471 GCA_035280705.1 Rhizorhapis sp.
GCCATTGTCGAACTGGTCGGCCAGCATGGCGCAGCCGCTGCGCCCCATATTAAAAACTATGTCGCATCGCTGAGCGCCGCCATTGCCGGCGCTGCCAAGGAGTCCGCTGCATGAGCTGGATCAATCGGGTCCGAAACGCCATTCCCTTCATTTCGAAGAAGGACACCACACCCGACAATCTCTGGCACAAATGCGGTAGTTGCGGCCAGATGATCTTTGCCAAGGAATGGCAGGACAATCTGTCGGTCTGCCCGAAATGCGATCATCACGGGCGCATTGGCCCCAAGGCTCGCTTCGATCAGATTTTCGATGCCGGAAGCTGTAAGATCCTTCCCACGCCCACCGTCAAGGAAGACCCGCTGAAGTTCCGGGACAGCAAGAAATATACGGACCGCATCAAGGCCGCGAGGAGCAGCACCGGCGAGCAGGACGCGCTCATCAATGCCTATGGCGCCGTAGAAAAGGCGCCACTGGTGGTCGGAGTCCAGAATTTTGCCTATATGGGCGGTTCAATGGGCATGGGCGTCGGCGCGGCTTTCATCCAGGGTGTCGAGGAAGCCATCAAGCGCAAATGCCCCTATGTGATCTTTACCGCCGCGGGGGGAGCGCGCATGCAGGAGGGCATATTGTCCCTGATGCAGATGCCGCGCGCCACCGTTGCGATCCAGAGGCTGCATGCGGCAGGACTGCCTTATATCGTTGTCCTGACCGACCCCACCACGGGCGGCGTGACGGCAAGCTATGCCATGCTGGGCGACATTCAGATTGCAGAGCCCAAGGCGCTTATCGGCTTTGCCGGCCAGCGCGTCATCGAAAACACGATAAGGGAAAAGCTGCCTGAGGGCTTCCAGCGCGCCGAATATCTGCTGGAGCACGGCATGATAGACATGGTTGTTCATCGCAGCGAAATGCGCGCGACATTGGCCAAGGTGATCGCCTATCTCTGCCCGGCCAAGGCAGCGGCGTGATTGATGCCCGACCACGCCTGCTCCTCCGATCCCGCCGTACAGGCGCAGCTTGACCGGCTTGCGCAGCTTTCGCCGGGGCGGGACATATTGGGGCTGGAGCGCATTACCGCTCTCCTCTCCCGGCTGGGCGATCCGCAGCGCGAATTGCCTCCGGTTCTTCATGTCGCGGGAACCAATGGCAAGGGATCGACCTGCGCTTTTTTAAGGGCGGCCCTGGAGGCGGACGGAAAGAGCGTCCACGTCTTTACCTCTCCCCATCTGGTCCGGTTCAATGAAAGGATCCGGATCAATGGCAAGCTGATTTCCGACGCCAATCTCGCGGGCCTGCTTGCACGCGTGCTGGACCGGGGGGGAGACATCGGCGCCAGCTTTTTCGAAGTAACGACGGCAGCCGCTTTTCTTGCCTTCGCCGAAAATGCCGCTGATGCTTGCATTGTGGAAGTGGGGCTTGGCGGACGGCTGGACGCGACAAATGTGATCCCCTCGCCTGCCGTTTGCGGAGTGGCGCAGCTGGGATTGGACCATCAAGCGTTCCTTGGCTCAACGCTGGTCGAGATAGCCGGCGAAAAAGCAGGCATCGCCAAGGCTGGAGCGCCTCTGGTGACGATGAAATATCCGTCCCATATCGCTCAGGTCGTGGAAGCTGCCGCTAGTCTGGCCGGGGCGCCCTGGTTCGCCATGGGGCGTCAATGGGATGCCGCGGTATATCGCGAAAAGCTGCATTATCGTGATGAGCAAGGACGGCTGGAGCTGGCCTTGCCGAGGCTTTCCGGCCCGCATCAGCCGATGAACGCGGCCCTCGCGACCGCCATGCTCCGCCATCAGCAAGCCATGGCGATTTCCGAATCCGCATTGCGGGCTGCCCCCCTTTGGGCACAATGGCCCGCACGTTTGCAGCGCCTGGAAAACGGGCCGCTGACGTCTCAAGCACCTACGGACGCCGAGCTATGGTTGGACGGCGGACACAACCCTGCGGCGGGGGAAGCGCTGGCGAGGCATTTCCATGCCTCATTGCCACCCCGGCAAGGGCTGCATCTGGTCCTTGGTATGCTGGCCAACAAGGACCCAAAGGGCTTCCTTGAACCTTTAAAGCCTTTCCTGGCCAGCCTGCGTGCGGTGCCCGTGCCCGGTCATGACTATCATGATCCGGCGCTGCTTGCTGATCTGGCAAGAAGTTGGGGCATTGCGGGGTCGGCACATGATGATGTGGCCGAAGCCCTTTCCATCCCTGCGGAAGAACCAAAGCCGGTGATCCTTATCGCCGGGTCCTTATATCTGGCGGGCGAGATTCTGCGCGAGAACGAGCAACTGCCGGATTGACGGTTGCTACCGTTCCTTGCCCCTCCAGTGGGAGAGGGTTACGGAGACTTAGGCCGACGCGGTCGGTTCTAGTCGTACTTGGGTGAGGGGTTCCACGCTACTGATAGGGCGCACCCCCCTCACCAACTCCGGCTAGACTCGTTCCGGTTCTGATTGAACCCGACCGAGTCTAATATTCCCTTGTTCTCCGTGATTTCCGAGCCGCCAGATGATTCCATCTGGCTCGAAATCACTTTAGGCTGCAAGCCGCCATGCCTACATATCCTCTCCCCATGGGAGAGGGAAAAGCTGGGCGTTCGGCCCATAAAATACTCCCGCCGGAGCGGGAGCATTTTCCTTTACAGCGCCGGTTCGGGCGCTTTCAAGGCGATCTTCAGGACCGCATCATCGACATGCTCGGCGAATTGCTTGAAATTGTCCGCGAACAGGCCGACCAGCTTCAGCGCGGTCGCGTCATATTCCTGACCGTCAGTCCAGGTCTGGCGAGGATCGAGGATCTCGCTTTCGACGCCCGGCACATTCACCGGAACCTCGAAGCCGAAATTCTCGTCGACACGGAATTCGACATTGTTGAGGCTGCCATCGAGCGCAGCATTCAGCAGGGCACGCGTGACCTTGATCGGCATGCGGCTGCCAACGCCATATTTGCCGCCAGTCCAGCCGGTGTTGACCAGCCAGCAGGTGACGCCGCCCTTCGCGATCCGCTCCTTGAGCAGATTGCCGTACACTGAGGGATGGCGCGGCATGAACGGTGCGCCAAAGCAGGTGGAGAAGGTTGCTTCCGGTTCAGTGACGCCGATCTCTGTCCCCGCTACCTTCGCCGTATAGCCGGACAGGAAGTGATACATGGCCTGCTCTGGAGAAAGGCGGGCGATGGGAGGCAAGACGCCGAACGCGTCAGCCGTCAGCATGATGATGTTCTTGGGAACCGGCCCCAGATTCTTTTCCGAACTATTGGGAATGAAATCAATCGGATAGGCGCCACGCGTATTTTCGGCGAGGCTGTTGTCGTCAAGATCCAGTTCGCGGGTCTCAGGATCGATGACCACATTTTCCAGCACCGTGCCGAACCGCTTGGTGGTGGCGTAGATTTCCGGCTCGGCTTCGGCCGACAGGCGGATCATCTTCGCGTAGCAGCCGCCTTCGAAATTGAAGACTGCAGTATCGGACCAGCCATGCTCGTCGTCACCGATCAGCGTCCGGCTGGCATCAGCCGACAGGGTCGTCTTGCCCGTGCCGGAGAGGCCGAAGAACACCGCCGTGTCCCCATTGGGGCCGATATTTGCGGAGCAATGCATCGGCATCACACCGTCAGCGGGAAGCTTGTAGTTCAGAATGCCGAAGACCGACTTCTTCATTTCGCCGGCATAGGCCGTTCCGCCGATGAGAATCAGCTTCTCGCTCAAATTGACTGCAATCACCGTTTCGCTGCGGCAGCCATGACGTTCCGGATCGGCGCGGAAGCTCGGCAGGTCGATAATCGTGAATTCCGGAGCAAAATCCGCGAGTTCGGCGGCAGCAGGACGAACAAGGAGCGTGCGGATGAACAGATTGTGCCAGGCAAGTTCATTGATGACGCGCACATTGACGCGATGTTCGGGTTGCGAGCCGCCGAACAGGTCGGCAACGTAAAGCTTTTCCTTGGTCGCCAAAGCCTTCAGGAAGTCCGCCTTGAGCGCCGCGAAATGTTCCGGCGACATGGGCTTATTGGTCTTGCCCCACCAGACGGTGTTTTCCGTCTCGCCATCCTGGACAATGAATTTGTCATTGGCGGAGCGGCCGGTATGCTTGCCGGTCGCGACGACCAGCGGGCCGTCCTTGGCGAGAACGCCCTCGCCATTAGTTATCGCAGCTTCCACCAGAGGCGCCGTGCCCAGGTTCCAGAATTGTGCCGCATCGCTGGAAAATCCTTGTTTTTCCAGCGTTATGGAAGATTTCGCCTGCACGCGTATTCTCCTAGTGGTTGAAATCGAATTACCGGACCCGCTTCCTCCCGTATATCATCCATCTTTGTGTCGCGGATACCAGGATTTGCTTGGGTCCGCGCATATCTGGTGAAAGGACGATCGTCAAACCGGTTAAGGACGGGCGTTGGATTGTTGCGGTGGAGCGGTGCATGGTTTACCCCTGCCCCTCCAACCCTTCAGGGGGCACGGAGCCTGACCATATCATGACTGCAACAA
>DATEFI010000248.1:0-5681 GCA_035280705.1 Rhizorhapis sp.
GCTTCAGCAGCACGTCGAGTTCCGGCATCGGCTTCATGAGCTGGACGCCATTTTCCTCAGCTTCCAGGCCCTTGTCGATCTTGATGAAGGGAACAACGCCGCGTTCCTTGAGCACGGCCGGCACGGGCTTGCCGTCGGCTAACCCGTCCATGGTGCGTTCGAACAGGATGGCGCCGATCACCTTTTCGCCGGTGAAGACCGGCGAAGTGATGATCCGCGAGCGCATCTGGTGGATCAGGCCGAACATTTCCTCTTCATTGGACCAGGCGCCTTCCTCGATGCCATAGCCTTTCAGCGCCTTGGGCGTCGAACCGCCGCTCTGGTCCAGCGCAGCAATGAAGCCGTTGCCGGCGGCAATTTTGTTCAGCATTTCCTGATCGAGCATCTGCACATACCTCTTCTGGGGGTCGTGTCGCCTTCCGGCAACGAAAAACGCGGAAATTCCTTAGCTCATCAGCGCCTTGACGCCGGGCAGTTCCTTGCCCTCCATCCATTCCAGGAAGGCGCCGCCTGCGGTGGAGACGAAGGAGAAATCGCCTGCGACACCGGCGTGATTGAGGGCGGCCACGGTGTCGCCACCGCCCGCCACCGACACGAGCGAGCCTTCCCTCGTCAGCGCGGCGGCTGTCCTTGCGAGCGCCACCGTCGCTGCATCGAAAGGCGGCGTTTCAAAGGCGCCCATCGGCCCGTTCCACACCAGCGTCCGGCAGGTCTTCAGCACATCGGCCAGCGCCTCGACGGCAGCGGGTCCGACGTCCAGGATCATCTCGTCGGCGGCCACCTCATGGACGTTGACGGTGCGCGTCGGGGGATTGGGTGCGAATTCCTTTGCCACCACCACATCATAAGGCAGGTGGACCGTGCAGTTCGCCTTGTCCGCTGCGTCCAGAATGGCTTCGGCGGTTTCCTTGAGATCATGTTCGCAAAGCGACTTGCCCACATCCACCCCGCGTGCGGCAAGGAAGGTGTTCGCCATGCCCCCGCCGATGATCAGATGGTCGACCTTGGCGACCAGATGCTTGAGCACGTCCAGCTTGGTTGAAACCTTGGCGCCGCCCACCACCGCAGCCACGGGAGGTTCGGGATTACCCAGTGCTTTCTGCAGCGCATCGAGTTCGGCCTCCATGGAGCGTCCGGCAAAAGCAGGGAGGACACGGGCGAGCCCTTCGGTGGACACATGAGCGCGATGGGCGGCGGAAAACGCATCGTTGACATAAAGATCGCCAAGCGCCGCGATTGCTTCGGTCAGCGCCGGATCATTCTTTTCCTCGCCCGCATGAAAGCGGGTATTTTCCAGTAGCGCAATGCCGCCATCGGCAAGCTTTGCGATCGCTGCCTGAGCCGCTTCGCCCTGGCAGTCGGCAATGAAAGCCACCGGACGGCCCAGAACCGAAGAGAGCGCGGATACCGTCTGCTCAAGCGAAAATTCAGGCTTCCGTTCGCCCTTGGGACGGCCGAAATGGGCCAGAATCAGCACTTTGGCGCCGCGGTCGGAAAGTTCACTGATGGTTGGAACAGCCGCGCGCAGACGGGTATCGTCCGTCACCGCGCCATCCTTCATCGGCACATTCAAATCTTCACGGACAAGCACGGCCTTGCCGGCAATGTCACCCATATCGTCCAATGTTTTGAATGGCTTCACGAACAACTCTCCAACCCTCTGGCCGTTCAGGCTGGGCCTGTCGAAGACCATTTCCTCATCTCAAGGACAAGAAAATCCTCCGACAAGCTCAGCGAACGGAATTTTCCGTCTTACAGCAGTCCTGCAACCACACCGGTGGTGTCCACCATGCGGTTGGAGAAGCCCCATTCATTGTCGTACCAGCTAAGCACGCGCACCAGCTTGCCATCGATGACCGCCGTTTCCAGGCTGTCGACGGTGGAGCTGGCGGGGTCGCCGTTGAAGTCGATCGAGACGAGCGGCTCGTCGGTGTAGGCCAGCACGCCCTTCATCGCGCCTTGGGCTGCGTCCTTCAGCAAGCCGTTGACTTCCTCCACCGTGGTCGTGCGGCTCGGGATGAACTTCAGGTCCACGACCGATACGTTCGGGGTCGGCACGCGAACCGAGGAACCGTCGAGCTTGCCCTTGAGCTCGGGCAGAACCTCGCCTACCGCGCGGGCTGCGCCCGTCGTTGTCGGGATCATCGACAGCGCGGCGGCGCGAGCGCGACGCATGTCCTTGTGCAGCTGATCCAACGTGTTCTGATCGTTGGTGTAGCTGTGGATGGTGGTCATGAAGCCGCTTTCGATGCCGATGGCATCGTGCAGCACCTTGGCGAGCGGCGCGAGGCAGTTGGTCGTGCAGCTGGCGTTGGAAATGACAATGTCGTCCTTGGTCAGCGCGTCATGGTTCACGCCGAACACGATCGTCTTGTCGACGCCGGTCGCGGGGGCGGAGATGACCACGCGCTTGGCGCCCGCCGTCAAATGCGCGCTCGCCTTTTCCTTGCTCGCGAAGATGCCGGTGCATTCCAGGGCGATATCGACGCCCTGGGCTGCGTGCGGCAGCTTGGCAGGATCACGCTCGGCGGTCACGGCGATGCGTTTGCCGTTTATGACCAGCGCATCACCGTCTACGCTGACGTCGCCGGGGAAATTGCCATGGACGCTGTCACGCTTGAAGAGCAGCGCATTGGACTTGGCATCGCCAAGGTCGTTGATGCTGACCAGTTCCAGATCATGGTCGGTGCGCTCCAGGATCGCGCGGGCCACCAGCCGGCCGATGCGGCCAAATCCGTTGATCGCAACTTTAACTGCCATCTTTTCTAGCTCCTTATTTGCCAAGCGCCGAAACGATCTGCGGCGCAATCTTCGCGGCCGTAAGGCCGAAATAGTCGAACAGTGCTTCTGCCGGGGCGGACGCACCAAAGCGGTCGATGCCGAAGCGCAATCCATCAAGGCCAGTATAGCGTTCCCAGCCAAATGTGGTGCCTGCTTCAATGGAAACCTTGAGGCAATCCGAAGGGAGGAGGCCGGCCTTATACTCTGCATCCTGCGCGTCGAACAGCGACCAGCAGGGCATGGAAACGACGTCCGCGCCGATCCCCTGCCCTTCAAGCGCCTCGGCGACACCCAGTGCGACCTCCACTTCCGAACCGCTGGCGAGCAGCACCACCTTGCGCGGCGCAGCGGCCGTCCGGAGGCGGTAGGCGCCCTTTGCGGAGAGATTTTCGCTCTTCTCAAGCCGCACCTGCGGCAGGTTCTGACGAGTGAGCGCCAGCAGCGAGGGGCCATTCCGGTCCTTGAGCGCCAGTTCCCAGCACTCGGCCGTCTCGACCACATCCGCCGGACGGTAGACGTCAAGGTTCGGAATCATGCGCAGGCTCATGACATGCTCGACCGGCTGGTGCGTCGGGCCATCCTCGCCCAGGCCGATGCTGTCATGGGTCATCACATAGACGACCCGCGTCTGCTGAAGCGCCGACAAGCGGATGGCGGCGCGGCAATAATCGGAAAAGACCAGGAAAGTGCCGCCATAGGGAATGACCCCGCCATGCAGCGCCAGGCCATTCATCGCCGCCGACATGCCGAATTCGCGAATGCCATAATAGACATAGCGGCCGGAATAATCGTCCTTGCTGAACGGAGCGGTGGACTTGGTCTTGGTATTGTTGGAGCCGGTGAGGTCCGCCGACCCGCCCATGGTTTCAGGAAGCAGGCTGTTCACCGCCTCAAGCGCCATCTCGCTCGCCTTGCGGGTGGCGACTTTCTTGGGCTCGGCGATCAGCGCGTCGATATAGGCGGAAAGCGAGAAATCGGCGGGCAGATCACCAGCCATCCGGCGGGAAAGTTCCTTTGCCTGGGACTGGGTTTCGAGCCGTCCCTGCCATGCTTCATGCGCTGCTGCCGAACGCTCGCCGATCTTCTTCCATTCGGCGGCGACGTCTGCCGGGAGCACAAATGGTTCATGCGGCCAATCGAGATGCACGCGGGCAGCAGCGATTTCCTCGGTGCCCAGTGGCGAACCGTGCACATTGTGCGATCCGGCCTTGTTGGGCGCTCCATAACCGATGGTGGTGTCGCAGGCGACCAGCGACGGGCGCGGATCGGCCACCGCTTCAGCAAGGGCGCGCCGGATGTCGGCATAATCATGGCCATTGCACGAAACCACATGCCAGCCGGTTGCGGCATAGCGGGCGCGGGCATCTTCGCTCGTCGAAAGATCGGTCGCGCCGTCGATGGTGATCTTGTTGTCATCCCAGAGGACGATCAGGCGGCTGAGGCCCAGATGCCCGGCAAGGCCGATCGCCTCATGATTGATGCCTTCCATCAGGCACCCGTCGCCAGCGATCACCCAGGTGCGGTGGTCGACAAGTTCATCGCCGAAGGTGGCATTCAGATGCCGCTCGGCCATCGCCATGCCGACAGCCGTGGCAAGCCCCTGCCCCAGCGGCCCCGTGGTCGTTTCCACGCCCGCCAGTTCGAAATTCTCAGGATGCCCCGCGCAAGGGCTGTGGAGCTGGCGGAAATTCCTGATGTCCTCAATGGTCGGCCGCGCATAGCCCGTCAGGTGCAGCAGCGAATAGATCAGCATGGATCCATGGCCAGCGGACAGGACGAAGCGGTCGCGGTCGGCCCATTTCGGCTCTTTCGGATTGAACTTCAGAAACTCTCCGAACAGCACCGTCGCCACATCCGCCATGCCCATGGGCATGCCGGGATGGCCGCTGTTGGCGGCCTGCACTGCGTCCATCGACAGTGCCCTGATGGCATTGGCGAGCTGCTGCTGCGTAACGGTCATAAAGCTTCCTGTTCGAAGGGCATGGCAAAGGTGCGCGCCCGAGTCGCGAAAAATCGCCTCCATTTGTCGCCCCAAGGCCCCAGCGTCAACCGCAGCGCAGAATTGGGGTTTTTGCACCGGCCCGCAGGCGTGCTATCTGAAGCGCATGTCAGACGATCGCATGATCAGTGCCATAGCGCGAATCGAGCGGGCGCTCAGCCGCCTGGAGGCTCTTCAAGCTCCGAATATGGCGCTGGAACAGTTGCAGGAGAAATATGCCCAGCTTCGGAGCGAAACCGGACAGGTGCTGTCGGAACTCGACGGCCTGATCGAACATCTGAAGGAGGAGCATCATGGCTGAGGTAAGCCTGGCGATTGGCGGACGCAGCTATGTCATCACTTGCCGCGATGGAGATGAGGCGCGGCTTCAGCATCTCGCCTCCTTGATCGACGCCAAGACCCAGGACGCCCGGCGGGCGGTTCCCGGCCTTACCGAAGTCCGGCAATTGCTCTTCGCCGCGCTGTTCCTGGCCGATGAACTGAACGACATCCGGACCGGCGCTCTTCCTGCCGCACCCCCTGCGCCCGACCCGCGTCTGGCCGATGCGCTGGAAAGTCTTGCGGCCCGAATGGAATCCCTTGTCACAAGGCTTGCCGCCGTGCCGGAGAATGCCTAAATTACCGGGCGGCGGGCACTGCCTGGTACGAGCTTTAGCGAACATCCCTGAGGCGATATCACATCCAAGGGAGCTGTCCCTAACCGGGTTCCGGCCCGGATTATACGGCGCCCACCAGACGTTGAGGCGTCAGAGGATTTTCCGGCAAACGGCCGAGGCGGTCCCGCCACCTTTTTTCAGATCAGCTTGATTTTTGGTGGAGCCCGCCGCCCCTGTCTCACCTAACCAAAAATCAGACAGACATTGCCCATCAGCCTCCCGCCACTGTAATCACGGGCCTATGG
>DATEFI010000249.1:0-9781 GCA_035280705.1 Rhizorhapis sp.
CGATGGCGTTTACTTGCCGACGCTGTCGGGAAGTCTGTTTTCACTGGCCAACGTCCAGAGGATCGAAGTACTCAAGGGACCGCAGGGTACGCTATTCGGGCGCAACGCGGCCGCAGGTGTCATTCAGATCGTTACGCGCGATCCTTCGGAAACGCCCACTTTCGAAGCCAAATTGGGCTATGGGAATTATGATACCCTGACCGCGAGCGGCTATGCCGCAGGCCGCATTGCCAATGGTGTTCGCGCCGATCTATCGGCCTATTTCAACCGTCAGTATGACGGCTGGGGCACCAACTTCACTACCGGCAACGACGTCTTCAAGGGACGCGAATTTACCGCGCGTTCGAAATGGGTGTTCGATTTCGCGGACGATACTTCCCTCACGCTGGCAGCGGACTACAGCAAGGGGCGTCCGCAAACTGCGGCGCAGTACCTGCCCCTCAAAGGCAAGGTCCTGATCGACGGCACACCGTATTTAGGATTTTACAATGTCGCCGAGAACCGGGACGTGTACACCCAGTACAAACAATGGGGTGCAAACGGGCAGCTTCGACACGACTTCGGCGGCTTTAACTTCCTGGCGATCAGCAGCTACCGCAAAAATCGCAATTTCTGGTTCTATGACCAAGACGGTACGCCGTCGCCGCTTGTCGATATCAATGCCACCGAGCGCTCGGAAGCATTCTCACAGGAAATCCAGTTTCTGTCGGATGCGAGTTCGAAGCTCCAATGGATTTTCGGCGCCTATTTCTTCGACATGGAGTCGCAGTATGATCCGCTGCAGCTTGCAGGCAGCAGGTTTCCGAATACTATCCGTCAATTCACAACCGTTTCCACCACTTCGAACGCCGTGTTCGGCCAAATGACGGTCCCTTTGGGGTCGTCGACGAACCTCACCGGCGGCTTGCGCTATACGCACGACCGCCGCACAGCGAAGTCCGCAACGGTCGCCCGCGGAGTGGAAACGCCCATCACTCCAAGGCACGCCAACTTTGGCAAGCTGACCTGGCGGGCATCACTCGATCATCGCTTTTCGCCCGAGCTTCTGGTGTACGGCACGGTCAGCCGGGGGTTCAAAAGCGGCCTCTTCAATGCCGTACGGCCAGCGGATGCTCCGGTCCGTCCCGAAACGATCGATACATATGAGGTTGGTTTCAAGTCTGACCTGGCGGACAACCATGTTCGGCTGAACGGCGCGGCTTTCTACAACAAGTTTAAAGATATCCAAATTCAACGGAATGTCATCGGTGGTGTGTTGCTGATCAATGCTGCCGAAGCGACCACTTATGGTGCGGAGCTCGAGGCGGAAGCTCGCTTTGGCAGGCTGTCATTGCGGGCAGCCGCCACCTATCTGCATGGTAAATATGACGACTTTCAAAACGCGCCGTTTTTCATCCGGTCACCCACCGGTTTGGGCGGGTCAGTTGTGGTCTTGCGCGACGCTACTGGACGTGAAACGCAGCACACTCCCGATTTTACAGCCTCTTTTGGTGCCGATTACAGCGTTCCGGCCGGTTCTGGCGAGATCTTGCTTTCTGCGAATTACAACTACAACGACGGCTTCTTTTTCGATCCGGAGAATGCGCTTCGCCAGCCCAGCTATCACATCCTATCGGCGTCGATTGGCTACAGCGCCCCAGAAGATCGTTGGGGACTTCGCCTCTGGGGCAAGAATCTGGCAAACGAGCACTACTATAATGCGATAACGGCCACGGCGTTCGGCGACCAGGCGACGCCGGCCGAGCCGCGTACTTATGGAGTGACGTTGTCCGTGAAATATTGATTGTGTCCTCGGCAAAAATAGTGGGAAGTTGTTGAACCAATACAAAATGTTCGAAGCGACATGGGTTGACCTGAGGGAAAAACGATGAGTAAGCACTATCTTGAAGCCGCGTGGTATTTCGGGGGTTGGTCGACCGAACTGAAGGCCGGTGAGGCAAAGGAATTGCGGCTCGCTGGAATCGATTTTGCCGTCTATCGATCAGAGTCCGGCGCGCTCGCGGCAATCGGCAACCGTTGTCCCCACCGATTTGCTCCTTTACACCTAGGCAAGGTAAAAGGCGAAGTGCTGGAATGCGGCTATCACGGCCTGCAATTCGACGCCCGGGGCAAGTGCGCGTTCAATCCTCATGCAAAGGAGGGCCGCGCAACCCGTGCCGTCAGCGTTCCGTTCTTCTCCATTGTGGAAAAATATGGCGCAATCTGGATTTGGCTTGCCAAGCATGTCGAGCCCGATCCCTCATTGATACCCGACTTTAGTGCTTTATCGACGCTGCCCGGGACGGCGATGGCACCTGTCCGGACAATGACGGTCCAGGCAAATTACGAACTGCTCATCGACAATCTTCTCGATCCCACACATGCGGAATTTCTTCACGCGGGGGTTTTGGCGGGGAATGGGATCTTGCTCGGATCGGTCCCGACCCTACAGGCCGGTTCTCACGTTATTGAGCACTCCTGGCCGTTCGATGGCGTTATCGCCGTGCCCGTGCTGCGAAGCTATATGCCAGATGTCGAGGATGTGGATACGTGGCTCACCATTCGTTGGTTCGCCCCTGGATATGTGGTCGTGGAAGCCGGCATCAAACCCGCGGAAGCGCCCCGTTCAGAAGGGCGTTTCCACGCCATCTATCATATCTGCATGCCAGCCGATGAGAACACCAGCACCTATGACGTGATGACGACCAGAAATTTCGATTTTGATGATGCTGAACTGACGGAAAAGACGGTGAGCAGCCTGGGCTTCGCCTTCAACCACCAGGACAAGCCGATGATAGAGGCCCAGCAGATGATGATGGGCAATGCGGATTTCTGGGATCTGAAGCCAGCTTTGTTCGCTTCGGATGCGCCGGGAATCCGGGTGCGTCGCGCCATGCTGGCCCTGATGAACGAGACGCAGCCAACCGCCGCTTGACGCCGCGGTAGAAGAGGAAGAAAGCGGCAAGGGCTTCGGTCCGGGGAATGGGGAGAGCGGCAGGGCCAACCGCTCCATCCCAAATTTCTCCTCTGTCTTCGTGAGAAAGCAAAAAGGTCAGTCGGTCGGTAGCTTGCCAAGCATCCAGTCGCAGACTTGGCCTACCCACGGACTGTCAGCCTCGCCGGACCTAAGCCAAACGTCGAAATGATTGCTGTCGGGAATTATGGCGACTTCGCAAGGAATCATTCGTTCGCGCAAAGCCGAAACCATCACCTCGGCCTGCCTCTTGAGGTGCGGAAAATCCTGGCTCCCGTAACTGATAAAAAAGGGCGGCGTGGCGGCGCTCGCTAGTCTGTGGAGTGGCGAAGCCAGTTGGTCGGTCGCGGAATCCGGCCCCAAGAAACGCGGGCGCATGGACAGACCGCTCGTTTCGCCAAACCAGTATGTCCCGGAGATTGGCAGGCAGCCGCTCAACACGTCGGCTGGAAGCCCCCGTTCCGTGCGCCACTCGTCCGTGACCGCAAGCAGGGCGGCATAATGTCCGCCTGCGGAATGTCCGCCCACGAACAGGCATAGGCGGTCTGCGAACTCCGGGAGCAAGGAACGGTATGAACAGGCGATGGCCTCGGCACAGTCATCGAACCCCGATGGGAATATGTGCTTAGGGGCGAGTCGGTAGGTCGCGCTAACCAACGTGACGCCCTTGGCGTTGAAGGCGGGTGCCATGAGCGACATCCACTCCTTATACCCGTTCGTCCATCCGCCGCCGTGGAATACCACAAGCACTACGCCATTTGCATTTTCAGGCCGGAATATCGTCAGGATTTGATGAGGATCATCGCCATAGCGGACATCATCCCCGCAGATGCCGGCGCCCAGTGCAAGGGCCCGCGCGCTATACTCTTCGCCAAGTGCCGACAAGGCTTCCTGCGCAGGATAGGCTGCAATGACTTCATTGATCGCCACCGCCGCAGCAGGGTCAAGAGATTCCGATTCCATGTCAAAATACATCCATTTTTGCTCGTCGGCTCCGGCGCGAGGCGACCGCACAATCGCATGATAGTATCCGCACCGGCACTGGTATCAACACTAAATTTAATTCGTTTATGGTCGCCAGAACTCCCGATCAGCGATCGACCTTGGGGACGATCATCTTTGGATCAATGATCTTACCGTCCTCGATTATGACCTTCCCATCGAGCGCGATGGTGCAATCGCGCATCGGCAGGTCGTAATGGCCCCGCGTGACGCGGTTGCCGCCGCCCTGGCTGTTGGGGCCGGTGGAGAAAAGGAAGTTGCCGGGGAAGCTGCGTGCTGCCGCGCGGCTCCGTTCGGGTGCATCGCCATACATGGCCGGCGAGTCCCAACGACACTGCGGGTTCATACCCCAGCCGAGGTGCGACAGTGCGAAGGGATCGCGATCCTTGGGACCGGTGCAGCCTTCGGTGAGCCAGTCGCGCATCAGCATGGCGTCCAGCCCGCCGTCGATCTTCGTGATGTGACCGTCACGGATCTCGAGGCGGATTTGATCATGCACGAAGCGGCAGTAAGGCAGGATGACGATGTCGCCGGGCTGCACCACAACGGTGCCGTTGGCACTGCCTTCATTGGGGAAGGTGTGAACCAGTCCGACGCCCCAGTGGTCGAACCGGCCGGGCTCGTCGGCCATGCCGTACTGGGACATGACCGGATATTCACCGCATGAATAGGTCAGATCGGTCCCGGCTTTGCTCGTCACGCGTACCGCGCGGGTCTTCTCATAGAGGTCGTGAGCATAAAGCATCGCTTCCTTCAGCCCTGGAGGCGACTGAAGCTGGTAAAGATCATCGGGTGCGTCGATGATCATCTGTACGCGCACGCCGCGGTCGCGGACGGTTTTCAACCATGTCGAAAAGAGCGGTACATGGAAGATCAGGATCATGTCCGCTTCACACAGGGCTTGGAGGGTCCCTTTGCATTGGCCGATCGTCGGCACCCCGACCTTGGTCCAGCCCGGAATCATGTTCACGCGCATTTCGTAGATGTCGATGCCCATTTCGTCAGCCGCTGCGAATGCGGCCTGAATATATTCCGGACGGGTGCCAAGATCGCTTACGATCGCTACGGTATTCCCGGCGATCAACTTGCACAGTTCGAACTGCTTGCGAAACAGCCAGGTCATCTTGCCCGGATTAAGTTCTTGGGTACGAATAGCGGATTCCATTTCGCAATTCCTTTGTCTGGGGAAGCGGTCGCACGGCAAGATCTGCAGCGGAAGTTGCGACCGATGAGTTGAATGTGACTAGCGCGGAGCGTGAGTGATCGGATCGACGTTGGTTAGCTCCGATATCGAGATCACCGGATGATTGGTCGTGTAGAGTTCGAAGTCGTCCGACAGCAACTTTGAGGTATCTTCGCGAGCGAAGAGGCTCTTGAAGGCCTCCACATGAGCCAACTCCGAAAAGTAGAGGTGGCTGGCGCAATGGAATGGCGGGGGATTGTCGCCGAGCGGCAATGGTCCCGTATCGATTTCCACGCGCACGGGGATGACGTCGCACTCGGACTTCAGCAAACCCAGCCCGAGCGGAGAGTGCACTTCAATATAATGTTTCAAGTTGAAATCAGAGTCTTCGGTACGAGGATAGAGGATCCTGACGACGTACATACTCAGTTCTCCTTGCGCGGGCAGCCGCGGATGGGTTCTGGATCCAGATCAGCGGATTGCCGTTCCTCAGATGAACTAAGCCGCGCACCGCATTTCTCTCAAATCCGAATGCTTATCGTTTTTGTGGCACAAGTGTGCTCATGTCAAGCCAAATCGCCAAAGGCCTGGCCCTCGTTAAAAATCCGGCTTTCGCAAGGGATTGCTGGACGGAACTGTTCGTTGCAACGGGAGTGCGCTAATAGGCGCTATCGCATGGCCGGCATCGGTCAGTCCGGCTGCACGGATGGATTCTCGGCTCCGGCATTTTCTTGGATAGGTGCCCCATTCAGTGACAAGCGGTTATGGGATGCCGAAGCCGGAGCCTGCAACAGCAGATCGCTGAAAAGCTCCACCATGCTGGCATTGCAGGTGACGCCATGCTTCAGGCTGACGTTGGCAGCAAAGCCGTCGAAGGCCATGATCATCACAGTAGCGACAAGCTCACACGACTGGTCGTCGAGGCTGGTGCCGCTCTGGAGCCAGAAGGCGACCCGCTTTACAAAGAATTCGCGCATTGCCGGAGAATAGTCATCGTGATTACCGCCGGATGCGATCGCTTCTATGATGTTATGTGCAAAGCCGTTATTTTCCTTAGGCAAGTCTCGCCAAAGGGCGGACAATAGTTTTTTCATTCTCTGGCGGGGATCGGAAATCCGTTTGAGCGACCTGTCGATCTTTTTTAGCCGCGCCTCCAGCCAAGGATCGTACAGCGCGAAAAGGATCTGCATCTTTGATGCATAGTAGACATACACATTCGCGTTCGAGATTCCGGCCAAGCGCGCGATCTCGGGCACTGTAGTATCGCTATACCCCTTTTCGGAGAACAGCTGAAATGCAGCTGCCAGGATCGCGTCCCTGACGCCCTCTTTCTTACGCTGAACCATTGATTCCAATCCTTCCGAACGCGAGCACAAGTCATAGAGCCAAGGAGCCGTCCGGTGAAGCTGTGTTCGACGGTTACCGAGGCATTGTAGCGGGCCTGCGGCGGGATCAATGCGCGTCCGGCTGTCCTGGAGCAAGCCCCGGTCGCGAGCGGAGTCTCCGTAAAGAGGGAGAATCGAGCCACGCCCGCCGCGAGATCAAGGCCAAGCCCTTTCCATGGAGATGTCCCCATATCAAATATCAGCGTGTCATATTGGAGTCGGCTCATCCGGCCGGGTGCGCTACAAAACCGAAGAGCTGGAATGAATGAATCACAACAAGCCTCAGAACCTGATATATCCTATTTATGCGCGCCGTCGAGCCATCCCGGCTTCCCCTTGCCGCCGGCATAACCGGCGCGCACACGCTGTTTGAGCAAGGCGGGCGGCCGAAAGCGCTCGCCATAGGCTTCCTGCATGATTTCCTGTGCCTGGACGCAGAGGCTGGACGTCACTGCATCCATCAGCGCGAACGGACCAATGGGATGGCCAAGGCCGAGTCTGCAGGCGGTATCTAGGTCCTCCGGTGTGGCGACACCTTCCTCGACCAGCTTGACAGCTTCGATCATGAACATGTGCAGCATACGATTGACAGCAAAGCCGGCGACATCTTTCACGCGGATGGGCGTCTTGCCGATTTCGCTCATGATCTGCATGACCTTCACCACAACCGCTTCATCAGTGTCGAAGCCGGGAATAACCTCGACCAGCTTCATCCGCGAAACAGGGGAGAAATAGTGCGTGCCGAGGAAGCGGCCACGGCGCGTCTGTGGAACTTCAGCGGCTAGTGTCGAGATAGGAATGGTTGAGGTGTTCGTCGCGATGATGCAATTCGGGTTCAAAATATCCGCCAGAGTCCTTAGCACAGGCGCCTTCACCTCTAACGCTTCGAATACTGCCTCGGTCACGAGCTCGCGGTCGGCAAAATCCTGAGGATCAACGGTGGATTTGATGCGAGCAAGGGCAGGGCTGATTTCCTCCGCCGAATAGAAACCGCGTCCAACGCCCTTTTCCAACAAGGCTTGTAGCCGAGCCAGAGCCTGGCCGAGCGCCTCCCGATTGCAGTCATTCAGCAAGACATCATGGCCAGCGAGTGCGAAAACCAGCGCGATTTCCGCGCCCATCAAGCCTGCACCGACAACACCGATTTTCATGCTCAATCCTTTCTCAATGCTGGCGGTCTTCGAGGTCGCGAGTGGTCACTGCCCCTTCCAGACGGCGGGGCGTTTTTCGATGAACGCGCGCGGCCCTTCGGCAAAATCTTCGGTCTGCATCACTCGATCCTGCGCCTCGAGGCCAAGCGCGTGCAACGCGTCATCATCAAGGTCATAGGCCTTCCGCGCCACGCCCAGGCTCTCCCGAACTGCGATTGGCGCGTTGGCGCAGATACGGGATGCAACCGCGATCGCTTCCGCCACGGCCTGCCCCTGCGGGACCACATGGTTGACAAGGCCGAGTTCGCCTGCGCGCCGGGCCGGGAGCCGATCCCCAGTGGCGATCAGTTCGAGCGCAATCGCACGCGGAAGAGCGCGGACAAGGCGGTATATTCCGCCAGCGGCTGCGATGAGGCCCCGGCTCACCTCCGGCAGAGCGAACACCGACTGTTCGGCTGCAACAATCATGTCGCAGGCGAGCGCGATCTCGCAGCCACCAGCCATGGCGAAGCCCTCTACACCCGCAATCCACACTTTTTTGCGAGGATGCTTCACGAAACCGGCGAATGCGCCATCGGGCGTGTAGAGGTCGTCCATTCGCCCCGCCGACACTTCCTTAAGGTCGGCGCCAGCGCAAAAGGCCACACCGCCGGCTCCCGCCAGCACCGCCGCCCAAATTTCAGGATCGTTCTCGATCGTCTTCACATGCTGATCGAGTTGCCTCGCCACCGCGCCATTGACCGAATTACGCGCCTCTGGTCGCTGGATCGTTACCAATGCGACATGCGGCGCGACGATCTCGAGCGTTACGGCTTCCATTCCCGTCTCCTCAATAGATTTCGAACAGGCCCGCAGCACCCATGCCGCCGCCCACGCACATGGTAACGATTCCGTATTGCGCGCCGCGGCGGCGTCCTTCAAGGAGGATATGCCCCGTCATGCGCGCACCGCTCATTCCATAAGGATGGCCGATCGCGATCGCTCCGCCCGACACATTCAGGCGATCATCCGGAATGCCGAGTTTGTCGCGGCAATAGATCACCTGGCTGGCAAAGGCTTCGTTCAATTCCCACAGGCCAATGTCATCAATGGAAAGGCCATGGCGCTGAAGCAGCCGCGGGATAGCGAACACCGGACCGATGCCCATTTCGTCCGGATCACAACCGGCGACTGCCATGCCGCGATACATGCCCAGTGGCGACAGCCCCTTCCTGTTCGCCTCGTCCATGCTCATGATGACAAGCGCGGCCGAGCCGTCCGATAGCTGGCTGGAGTTCCCCGCGGTCACCGAGCCGCCTGGATCGAGTTGTTGTCCCCCCTTATGGGCTGGCGAAAGACCACTGATGGACTCTGAAGTGGTCCCCGGCCGCAGTCCCTCGTCAGCGGAAAGGGTCACCTCACGCGCGCTCGTCTCGCCGGTGGCCTTGTCGGTGACCAGCATAGTGGTGGACATGGGAACGATCTCATCATTGAACAGGCCGGCCTTCATGGCTGCCTCGGCGCGTGCATGCGATTGCGCCCCCAACGCGTCTTGCGCCTCGCGTGAGATATTGTAGCGGCGGGCTACCATCTCGGCGGTTTCCAGCATACTCATGTAGAGGTCAGGACGATGCTCGGAAATCCACGGATCAAACGCCTTGTGCATGTTCATATGCGCATTTTGGACCACCGAAATCGATTCCACGCCGCCAGCGACGACGACGTCCATACCATCATGCGTAATCTGTTTGGCTGCCGTCGCTACCGCCATCAGCCCGGATGCGCATTGGCGATCGATGCTCATGCCGGCGACAGATGTCGGCATGCCGGCACGAATAGCCGCCTGGCGCGCAATGTTCGATCCGGTGGAACCTTGCTGTAGCGCGCAGCCCAGAACCACATCCTCGACTTCCTCGGGCTCCAGTCCCGCGCGGCTCACGGCATGTGACAAGGCGTGCGCGGCGAGCGCCTGCGGCTGAGTGTCGTTGAACGCGCCGCGATATGCCTTGCCGATAGGCGTACGGGCAACTGAAACAATGACGGCCTCTCGAGATGACATGGTTCTGTGTTCCTGGTGGCATGGCGTTGGCAGTCGCAGTGCGCTTTGCAGCGCAAATTATTCGGCGCT
>DATEFI010000250.1:0-4839 GCA_035280705.1 Rhizorhapis sp.
ATAATAGCCGTTTCGTCATCCCCGCGAAGGCGGGAATCCATCTCCTGACGGTTGACCGGGCACTTGGCTCTGGGAAATGGATCCCCGCCTTCGCGGGGATGACGATACATTATTGCCGATTGCTTGCGACCGGCTAACGCCCCGCTTCACCGATGCCCGCCGCCTCGCGCATGAGGTGAATGACCTCCTCATCCCCCGTCTGCGCGAAGTCCGCATAATGGGCGCCAACGGCGTAGAAGGGGCTCGGCGATAGGAGGCAGACAATCTCGTCGCATTCCCCGGCAAGCTGCCCCACCGTGTCGGCCGGTGCCACCGGGACGGCCAATATAAGCCTTGCCGGATGGTTCTTGCGCAGCCCCTTTAGGGCAGCACGAACGGTGCCGCCGGTTGCGATACCGTCATCCACGACGATCACTGTCCGTCCCTCCGGGTCCACCGGCCGGGATGCGCCACGATAAAGGCGGCGGCGCTCGTCGATGGTTTCCAGCTGCCTGCGCATTTCGGAGCGGATATATTCGGGGGTGGGACCGAGCTGCCGGACAATATCCTCATTGAGGACAAGCTGCGGATTAGTGCCGTCGACAACCGCGCCAATGCCAAGCTCTTCATGGCCGGGCGCACCGATCTTGCGGACGAACAGGACGTCAAGCTCTGCACCCAGAGCCATCGCCACTTCATAAGCCACCGGAACCCCGCCCCGCGGGAGGCCGAGGATCACCGGCCTTGCGTCAGCGAAATGGGCCAGCGCCCTTGCCAGCCGCTTGCCGGCATCGTGGCGATCGCGAAATTCAGGATTTCTGTGCATCGCCCGTCTCCTTTGCTGTGCCGGGCAGATATCGGCCGAACCAATCGATTGCATGTTCCAGGACCTCGTCGAGCGTGCCCGGCTCCTCGAATAAATGGCCTGCGCCTTCAACCACCGTGAGCCGGCGCGGTGCTTCGATGCGGACCAATGCCTCGCGGTTGAGGCGCAGAACCTCGCCATCAAGGCTGCCGACGATCAACAGGGTCGGTGCATGAACGTCTTCAAGAGCATCGCCGGCGAGGTCCGGCCGTCCGCCCCGCGAAACCACTGCGCCAATGCGTCCGTCCGCCATCGCCGCAGCCAGCAGCGCCGCTCCGGCACCCGTGCTGGCGCCAAAATAGCCGACCCGCAAACTTGCGGTTTCCCGTTGCTGGTGGGTCCAGGTCGTGGCCGTCACAAGGCGGGACGCAAGCAAGGGGATGTCGAACACGTTGCGCCGGTCCAGTTCCTCCTCCGGCGTCAGCAGATCAAGGAGCAAAGTCGCAAATCCGCTTGCGCGCAATCCTCTTGCTACCTGATTGTTGCGCGGGCTGTGCCGCCCGCTGCCACTGCCATGAGCGAAGATCACCAGTCCCCTGGCGTTGTCAGGAATCCCAAGAAGTCCCTGCAAACGGCTGGGGCCGATTTCCACCGGAAAAGGATCATCCATCATGATATTACAGCCCGAACGGATAGGTTTCGGGCGCTCCTCCAGGCCGTTCATGTCCGATCGGCGTCACCGCGCGGGTCTGTTCAAACCAGATCCAGGCGTCGAACTGCTCCGCCAGAACGGCTTCAAAATAGTGGCTCAGAAATTCGCTTTCGGGGCGATAGATGACCCCAATCGCCCGCTCCAATAGCGGGATACGCAGCATTTCGGCCAATTCCCGGCGCTTTCCGCCGCGCCAGTCCGTCAGCGTGCGGGCAAGGCCAGTGCGGCGGAATGCATGTTCATAGCTGTCCTGCCGGGCGGGCCGAACCGTCTTGATCTCCATCTCCCCACCCCACTCGCTGGCGGCGGCGACCGTTCCTGTGTCAGTGCCAAAGCCGATCAGCACCGCCTCATCGCCATAGGCTGTCCGGCAGAGTTCGCCGATGTTAAACTCGCCCTGCCACCCCATGGCCGTCGCATCAGCGTTGCCGACATGCGAATTATGCGCCCAGACGATGGCCTTTGCGCCATCGCCCCGATGCTGCATCAGGCATTGGAGCGTGTCGAACATGTGGCGGTCGCGCAGGTTCCAGCTTTCTGTCGAACCGCGATACATGATCCGGTAATAGCGCTCGGCCGCCCGCACTATCCTGGCGTTCTGAACGGCGTCGAACCACGCCTCCCCATCCACGCCGATATCGCCGATCCGGTGGCGGAGCATGTCCTTGAGCTGCGCGACTACAGCGTCCTCGCATCCGGCTCCGGCTCCATGCAAAACCGCGCGGCCATAGAGCGCCGGATCGTCCTGCCATGGCGTAAGGCAGCCATAGCGCTGCCGTGCAAGGGCGCCTGCCGCCGGATCGGCCTTGTCGAGATAGGCAAGCACGGCGTGTATGGATTCATCCAGGCTGTATATGTCCAGCCCATGGAAAGAAGCCCGCTCCTCCGGCTTCAGGGGTTCATTATGCCCCCGCAGCCAGTCGGCAAAGGCAAGCACTTCCATGTTTCGCCACATCCATGTGGGAAAGCGGACAAACGGATCGCCTCGCCTCGGGCGAGCGGCATGATGGCGCACATAATTGTCGATCCGTGCGGCATCAGGCCAGTCGCCCTCCACCGCGACGATGTTGAAACCATGATGTTCGATCAGGCGCCGCGTGATCGCCGCCCGTGCGCGGTAGAATTCCGAGGTTCCATGCGTCGCCTCACCAAGCAGCACCACGCGCGCATCGGCATATCGGTCGAAGAATTGGCCGAATTCAACGGCCCGTTCCGGCGGCGGCAGCGGTTCGGCATGGCCCCGCAGGGCAGCGACCAGTTCGGCAGAGGCTTCCCGGCCGGTCTTCCCGCGGGTTCCTATATCGTTCACGGTACCTCTCCTGACCGCTGGCAGACTGATAGGGGCCCGTTCAGCATGGGCAGCCATGCGGTGACTTGAATGATGGATAAGGAACGATCCGGAAGGAGTAGCTGTTCCGACAAAAGTGCAGGAAATCTGCGGCCTGTCCTCTTTTTGCCTGACGCCGCCAGACCGCTTGCGGCGGGCCCGCTCCAGCCGTGCCGGGAACGAACCGACTTTCTCTTGGTTTCTACCCAAGCACCAAATGAGGTGAAAAGATCAGGAGAAAACCATGATTAAGGCATTACTCGCCGCACTTACCGTGCCGGCGCTATTGCTGATCAGCGCGTGCAACACCGTTGAAGGCGCAGGTGAAGACATCCAAAGCGCCGGCAACGCCGTTGAGGATGCGGCTGATTGATCAGAAACAGACGATAGCCGCCCTTTGGCGCATGAGTATTATTATTGCCGTTCGGCCGAGCTTGTCGAAGCCTCTACCTCTCCGGGAAGGACCGAAACAAGGGAGGGGCCCTTCGACAAGTTCAGGGCGAACGGCTTATCTTGACCGAGTCCTCAATCGCCGGTCAGGATACGATCCACGAGTTGCTTAACCGTCGGCACGAAGCCGTTCGAGTAGAAGGGATCCTGCTTGAACTTATATGCCCCGTGACCCGCGAACATGAGATTCTGCTCCGGATCGCCGCCATGGACGATGTCCTGCAGCGTTTTTTGAATGCAGAAGCTACGAGGATCGGCGAGACGGCCCGTGCTGTTGGTTTCGCTGTCCATCCAGCTTGAAAAGGCGCACTGGCTGAGGCAGCCCATGCAGTCGGCCTGATCCTTGCGGATCATTGCGCGCTCCTCTTCCGTGACGAAAACCAGCGTATTATCCGGAGTTTTGAGCGCGCTGGTATAGCCAAGGCCGTACCATTCGCGCGCGCGGAGCAGGTCGCCCCGCGTCACCCAGAAATTCTTGCCCTTCACGGCCACATCCAACTGATGCTGGTGGTCGCCCGCCGCTTCGCCGGAAAAGGCAATCTGCCGTTCCGAGCGCGCTTCGAGCGCCCGGAGGAAGGGGTTGTGCACCGCCGATGAATAGAAACCCGTGGGCGAGAAGCGGTGCAGCAGGATGTCGCCTTCCTCCAGCGTCATCAGCCGTTCTTTCCAACCCTGCGGAATCGGACTTTCCTGAGTCAGCAGCGGGCGAGTGCCGAACTGGAAGGCGATGCTGCCAAGCTCGGGATTGTCGATCCAGTCATTCCAGTCGCGCAGATACCAGACGCCGCCCGCCATCACGATCGGCACATCGTCGCTGATCCCGCCTTCGCGCATGGTGGCGCGCAGGTCGCGAACGCGCGGATAGGGATCCTGCGGCTGCAGCGGGTCTTCCGCATTGGACAGGCCGTTATGCCCGCCAGCCAGCCAGGGATCCTCATAGACCACGGCGGCCAGCCATTCGGAAGCCTTGCTGTAGGCGCGCTTCCAAAGCGCACGGAAAGCGCGCGCTGAACTGATGATCGGCAGATAGCTCACCTGATAGGAGGCAGCGATTTCGCTGAGCTTGTAAGGCATGCCCGCGCCGCAGGTGACACCCGCCACCATGCCGCGCGTCCGTTCAAGCACACCGTGAAGGACGCGCTGCGCGCCGCCCATTTCCCAAAGCACATTGATATTGATCGCGCCCTTGCCGCCTGCGACCTCAAAGGCGCGCTTCACCTGCTCGACGGCGCCTTCGATGGCATATTTGATCAGTTCCTCATGCCGGTCGCGCCGCGTGCTGGCATGATAGACTTGCGGAATGATCTTGCCCGTGGGGTCATAGCTGTCGGCGTTCACGGCGGACACTGTGCCGATTCCCCCGGCGGCCGCCCAGGCTCCAGAGCTCATATGATTGGATACGGCAACGCCCTTGCCGCCCTCGATCAGCGGCCACACTTCGCGTCCGCCGTAAATAATGGGCTTCAACCCCTTGAACACATTAAGCTCCCCAAGCCTGTTCGCTAGCGCCCTCGCCAACTTGCCCCTATAGCAAGTTTTCGCGTCCATGCGCGCAAAATATCCGCG
>DATEFI010000251.1:0-6172 GCA_035280705.1 Rhizorhapis sp.
CCCAGAGGGCGAACATGGTGGCGTCGCCGCCATCGTCCAGGATCATGTTGCAGGTCTGGTCCTGGCCCCAGTCGAAGATGCGAACGACATAGTCCCAATAGTCCTGCAGACTTTCGCCCTTGATGGCGAAGACCGGGATAGCGCGTGCGGCAATGGCTGCGGCGGCATGATCCTGCGTCGAAAAGATATTACAGGTGGCCCAGCGCACCTCAGCACCCAGTTCCACCAGCGTCTCGATGAGCACGGCCGTCTGGATGGTCATGTGGAGGGAACCAGTGATGCGCGCGCCCTTCAGGGGCTTGGATGCGCCGAATTCCTGCCGGAGCGCCATGAGGCCCGGCATCTCCGTTTCGGCGATACGGATTTCGGCCCGGCCAAAATCGGCAAGTCCAATATTGGCGACGACAAAATCGGTAAAATCAGCGACAGGTGCAGTGGCCACAATGGTCTCCCGGGGCTTCTTCGAAGGACATCCGGCCGCCACAGCAATGGGGCGGCACGGGCTGAGGTCTCTCTAACAACCCGTGCCGCCAGAATCAAATCAAATATAAAGATTTCTTTATATGAATCATTTGGCCGCGATGGCGAGGGGACATTTGGCGCCCGGAAGCCGCGGATCGGCGCCTGCACGCTGCGCCAGTGCGACAAGTGCAGCCTTGTGCGGAGCCGCGGCATTGGCGGCCCTTGTCAAGGATTGCATGTCGGAGCAGTCCAGACCCTGCGCCCCGGCGCCATAGCTGTTCGCAAGCGATGTCACATAGCCGTCATAGGCATTGAGCGCCGCCTTCGCGCCCAGCGCCTGTTCGAAATGGCCGCGCAGTTCGTCATTCACCTGCGTCAGCGCCGTCCGCTTCGCTCGAATGAAATCATTATATTCATTGAGGAAGTTCACACCCGTATTCCGGCACCTGAGCGCCGACACCATGAGCATGGTTTCAAAATCGCGCACCTGCGCCGCCTCTATGGACTGAGTGCTCCAGCAGGAAGCGGCCTGCACCGGCACTGTTGAAATGAGCGCCGTTGCGCCCACAATCACCTTCAGAATGTTTCGCATGTTCAATCCCCGTCCCGATCCCACGGACGGAGCATGCGCCTCACAACTTGTGCAAAGATTGAGCGGCTATCTTAATGCCCGGTTACGGATGACTGTTCAGCTTCGAAGAGCCGCTGGTAAAGATATCATGTCAAAATAGCTATCGTCGTCCCTGCGCAGGCAGGGACGACGGAAATTTCCTTTGAAAGCCCCCGCCGCCCCCCGTCAGGCGTGGCCGCTCTGATTGGCGAGCAGGCTGGCGTCAATGCCGCTGGCGGACCAGGCCGCCGTCCAGCGGTCGCGGGTCTGCGTGCCGAAGAGCAGCACGTCGCTGGCCGGGGCGACGAACCAGCCGTGGCGGGTCATTTCCTCTTCAAGCTGCCCCTGTCCCCATCCGGCATAGCCCAGCGCCACGATATATTGGGTCGGCCCTCGTCCTTCGGATATGGCCTTCAGCACGTCGAGCGACCCGCTAAGGCCCCAGTGGCCGCTCACCTGCAGCATGTCCTGCCCGCCCCAGTCGAGGCTATGCAGAACAAAGCCCCGCTGCCGTTCGACCGGACCGCCTCTCAAGACCGGCACATGTTCCAGTTCACCACCTGGAAGGTCGAACTGGGCCAGCAACTCTCCCAGGGAAAAGCCCGGAATTTCCTGTCCGATATTGATGCCCAGCGCCCCATTTTCATCATGGGCGCAAAGCGCGATCACGGACCTTTCGAAATTGGGGTCCCCGATGCCGGGCATCGCCAGCAACAAACTTCCCGAATAAAATGGCGCCTGGTTCATTCGGGCAGGATATCGAACTTGCCGCCGCTGGTCCAACTGCGCGTCCGCTTTGCGCGCTTTCGATCAGGCCACCGGCATATATTTCGCGCCGGGAAGTTGCCGGCGCTTGACTTGAGGGTGGTCAGGCACGACCTCTGGCGCGCCATTCAGAATCGGAAAGGACCTCCAAAATGACCATCGGCAAGGGCGACAAGCTTCCCCAGGTGACGTTCACGATCATGACCGCCAACGGCCCGGAAGCAGTCGACAGCGACACCTATTTCGAAGGGAAGCGGGTGGCGCTTTTCTCGGTCCCGGGGGCGTTCACGCCGACCTGCTCGGCCAAGCACCTTCCGAGCTATGTCGAGAAGGCGGAGGAGTTGAAGGCAAAGGGCATTGACGAAATCGCCTGCACCGCCGTCAACGACCCCTTCGTCATGGGCGCATGGGGCAAAGCCAGCGGCGTCGAGGGCAAGGTGACCATGCTCGCCGACGGAAACGGCGCTTTCGCCAAAGCCATCGGCCTGGAAATGGACGGCAGCAAATTCGGCCTCGGCACGCGCGGCCAGCGCTTCTCCATGATTGTGGATGACGGCGTGGTCGAGGAAATCTTCGTCGAAGCGCCTGGCGACTACAAGGTGTCTTCGGCGGAGCATATGCTCGACCAGCTTTAAGGTTTTTTGCGGGACAGTTCATTTCCGCCCGTTCAGGCTGAGCCTGTCGAGGCCCTCTGCTTCTTGAGAAGAAGAGGAGCCCTTCGACAGGCTCGGGACGAGTGGAAGTGGCCAAGAAGCGGAAACTCTCTCCCTCAGCCCTCTTCCCGCTCCCGCCCAAAAGCGTTACCCTTGCCCCATGACTCCTTTGGTTCAAGGCAAGGATGTCGTCGCCAGGCTCGACGAAATTTACCAGGCAGCTTTGCAGAATCTGCGCTCGGCCCTGTTGCGCTTTGCGGCCGAAGGCGTCACGCCCGGCCCCGAGGCAGCGGAACAGCGGCTTTTCTGCTATCCCGAACTGCGCGTGACGCACAATGGCGGCCCCGATGCTTCCCAATATGGGCGGTCCTTCGCCCGGCTGTCAGCGCCCGGAGTGTTCATAAGCACGATCACTCGCCCCGCCATGTACGCCGATTATCTGTCCGAACAGATTGACCTGCTCGTCCGGGATTATGGCGTGAAGGTAGAGGTCGGAAAGAGCACGCAACAAATCCCCTTCCCCTATGTCGTGGATGGCCTCGACATGTCCGCGCTCGATGGCATCGCGCCAGGCGAGCTTGCCCGGCACTTCCCCTCCACAGACCTTGCCCATATCGGCGACGAGATCGCAGACGGCCTCTTCCTTCCAGATGCGGAGGGCGTCCGTCCGCTGGCCCTGTTCGACGGGCTGCGCACGGATTTCTCGCTGGCCCGCCTGCAACATTATACCGGTACGCCGCCCGAGCATGTGCAGCGCTTTGTCCTCTTCACCAATTACCACCGCTATGTCGATGAGTTTGTGAGCTGGGGCTGCGAGGCCCTGAAAAAAGGGAGCCGCTTTACGGCGCTGTCCGGTGCGGGCGGCGTGTTCGTGACGCCGGACACGGCCGACCCTGCCCGCACCATAGCCGATAGTGCCTGGCGCAAGCATCAAATGCCTGCCTATCATCTGATGGCGCCGGACCGCAGCGGCATCACCCTCGTCAATATCGGCGTTGGCCCCTCGAACGCCAAGACGATCACCGACCATCTGGCGGTCGTCAGGCCAGAAGCCTGGCTGATGATCGGCCATTGCGGCGGGCTGCGTCCCAGCCAGCGGATCGGCGACTATGTGCTTGCTCACGCCTATCTGCGCGACGATCATGTACTCGATGAAATGCTGCCCCCTGAAATCCCCATCCCGGCCATCGCCGAGGTGCAGCTCGCCATGGCGAGGGCCGCGCATGACATACTCGGCGGCACGGAGGAGGAGTTCAAGCGGCGGCTGCGCACCGGCACGGTCGTGACGACCGATGACCGGAACTGGGAACTGCGCTATTCCAATTCCGCGCTTCGCTTCAGCCTCTCGCGGGCGGTCGGGATCGACATGGAAAGCGCCACCATCGCAGCCCAGGGCTATCGCTTTCGCGTTCCCTATGGGACCCTGCTCTGCGTTTCGGACAAGCCGTTGCATGGCGAATTGAAGCTGCCGGGACAGGCCAACCGCTTCTATGAGGAGGCCATCGCCAGCCATTTGCGCGTGGGCGTCGAGACCTGCGAATTGCTGAGGCAGGAAGGAGCGAAGCTGCATAGTCGCAAATTGCGGGCGTTCAACGAACCGCCGTTCAGATGAGGTGTCGAGCTATTGCCCCCCTCTCCCCGCCGGGGAAAGGGAAATCCGCCCCAGCCCATAATCCGAACGGATGGTCCGACATTCCCCGAAATTGTCCGGAAGGAACATAGTGACCGGCCCGATTGTTTGGCATCGTCGCAACAGGGCTGGGACCGGACAGGATTGAACAATTGAAGCAGACCCGAAGGGCGCTGATGCGCCGGAAACGTGTGCTGGTGACGGGCGGCGCAGGGTTCCTTGGCTCCTTTCTGTGCGAAAGGCTGCTGGCCAAGGGCAATGAGGTCGTCTGCGTCGACAATTTCTTCACCGGCACGCGCGACAACATAGCCTCCATGCATGGCGAACACCGCTTCGAGTTGCTGCGCCATGACATCACCTTCCCCCTCTTTGTCGAGGTGGACGAGATCTACAATCTCGCCTGTCCTGCAAGCCCGATCCATTATCAGTTCGACCCCGTTCAGACCACCAAGACCAGCGTGCATGGCGCGATCAACATGCTGGGGCTCGCCAAGCGGACCGGCGCGAAGATCCTTCAAGCCTCCACCTCGGAAATCTATGGCGATCCGGAAGTGCATCCCCAGAGCGAGGATTATTGGGGACGGGTCAATCCGATCGGCCCCCGCTCCTGCTATGATGAGGGAAAGCGCTGCGCCGAAACACTGTTCTTCGATTATTGGCGGCAGCATCAGCTATCGATCAAGGTCGCCCGGATCTTCAACACCTATGGCCCGCGCATGCAGCCCGATGACGGCCGCGTCGTGTCCAACTTCATTCTTCAGGCGCTGAGGGGTGACCCGATCACAATCTATGGCGACGGGATGCAGACGCGTTCCTTCTGCTTCGTGGACGACCTGATCGAAGGTTTGATCCGGCTGATGGCTTCTCCCGATGATGTTACGGGGCCCGTCAATCTCGGCAATCCAGTCGAATTCACGATGTTCGGTCTTGCCGAGGCGGTCATCAAGCTTACGGGCAGCAAGTCGCGGATCGAACATCGTCCCTTGCCGAAGGATGATCCGCGTCAGCGAAAGCCGGATATCGGCCTTGCCAAGCGGCTGCTCGACTGGGAACCGACCGTTCCGCTGGAGGAAGGGCTGCGCCGCACCGTCAGCTATTTCCGGGACCTGATTGACCGGGGCGAACTGCACGCATGACAGAACGAACCATTTTGGTAACCGGCGGCGCCGGCTATGTCGGCTCGCATTGCTGCAAGGCCTTTGCCCGCGCCGGGTGGCGAGTGGTGACCTTCGACAATCTGTCCCGCGGCCATGCAGAAGCGGTGCAATGGGGTCCGCTGATCGAGGGCGATATTCTGGATGCCGAGGCTTTGGACGCGGCCTTTCGCGAATATAAGCCCGATCTGGTCGGCCACTTCGCTGCCTTTGCCTATGTCGAAGAATCAGTCCGTCAGCCGGAGCTTTATTACCGCAACAACTGCATCGGCAGCTTCACCCTGCTGGAGAGGATGCGGGCGGCGGGGATCGCCAAACTCGTCTTTTCAAGCACCTGCGCGAGCTATGGAGTGCCGGCGCATGTGCCGATCGGTGAGGATCATCCGCAATGGCCCATCAACCCCTATGGCTGGTCGAAGCTGATGGTGGAGAGGATGCTTGCGGATTACGCCACTGCGCATGGTCTGGACAGCGTGGCGCTTCGCTATTTCAACGCAGCTGGATGCGATCCCGAAGGAGAAATCGGCGAATGGCATGAGCCGGAAACACACGCCATTCCGCTGGCGATTGCGGGGGCATTGTCGCAGGATCGCCCCTTCACTGTCTTTGGAACGGATTTCGAGACGCGGGATGGCAGCGCCATTCGCGATTATATCCATGTCAGCGACCTGGCCCGGGCGCATGTGCTCGCCGGGGAATGGATCATGGGGCAGCAGGGCTTTCACATGTTCAATCTCGGCACTGGCCAGGGGACCACCGTGCTTGAGATCGCCAATGCCGTTGCAAGGGCCTGCAATTCCACGCAGGCGGCGCAACTGGGACCAAGGCGCGCGGGCGATCCGCCCATCCTCATCGCCGACGCAGCGAAGGCAAAAAGGGAGCTTGGCTGGGAAGCGGA
>DATEFI010000252.1:0-2282 GCA_035280705.1 Rhizorhapis sp.
CGGACCGACGCCATCATCGTCAGCAACACGACGATCCAGCGCCCCTCCTCCCTCAAGTCGCCTTTCGCCAGGCAGGCAGGAGGTTTGTCGGGAGCGCCCCTGCACGACCTGGCGCTGCAAAGGCTACGCGATTTCCGCAAGGCGACTGGAGGCTCCATCCCCCTGATCGGCGTAGGCGGTATTTCCAATGCGGAGCAGGCCTATGCCCGCATCCGCGCCGGTGCATCGCTCATTCAGCTTTACAGCGCCCTCGTCTTTGAGGGGCCCTTCCTTCCCAAAAGGATAAATGCGGGCCTCAAGTCCCTGCTGGTGCGCGACGGATTTTCCCATATAAGCGAGGCGGTTGGCAGCGAAACTGCATGAGGCGCAAGGGGCAATATATGCTGAAACTCATCCTCGCATTCCTGCTCGCCCTCGCGCTGCCTGCGGTCCCTGCCCTCGCGGAAGGGGGCGTGGTCTCGTCCGCCGATCCCCGGGCCACGGCTGCGGGGCAGGAAATTCTTCGCAAGGGGGGAAGCGCCACTGACGCAGCGCTTGCAATGATGGTCGCGCTGACCGTGGTGGAGCCCCAATCCAGTGGAATCGGCGGCGGCGGCTTTTTGATCCATCATGACGGCAGGCTCGGCCTGCTGGACACGATTGACGGCCGCGAGACGGCGTCAGCAAGCGCACGGCCCGACCGTTTCCTTGGCCCCGACGGCAAACCGCTGCCCTTTGGCCAGGCAGTCCCTGGCGGCCTTTCCGTGGGCGTGCCGGGCAATTTGCGGCTGATGGAACTGGCCCACAAGAAATGGGGCAAACTTGCCTGGGCGGAGCTGTTTCAGCCCGCGATCCGCCTTGCCGAGGAGGGGTTTGAAGTCAATCAGACGCTTTATGACCGGCTGGCCGGCATGGAAAAGCTCTGGCAGGACTTTCCCGAAGCCCGCGCAATATATTGGCGTGATGGGAAGCCCGCGCCCGTCGGGACAGTGATCCGCAATCCAGCGCTCGCTCTGTTCCTGAAACGCCTGGCGACGCAAGGCCCAGACGCCTTTTACAGCGGCCAGAATGCCGGGGCGATTCTGGAAACGCTCGCCAGGGCGCCGCGCAATCCAGCGGAGATGACTGTCCAGGATCTCGCCTCCTATCAGGCGAAGGAACGCCCCGCCATTTGCTCCCACTACCGGATCTATGTGGTTTGCGGCATGGGTCCGCCTTCTTCGGGGGCGATCACTGTGTTGCAGATTCTGGGGATGCTGGAACGCTTTCCCATGGAAAAGCTCGGCAAGGACAATCCCCGGAGCTGGCATCTGATCGGTGAGGCAATGCGCCTCGCTTATGCCGACCGCGACAAATATCTTGGCGACCGCGACTTTGTGGACGTCCCCCTCCCCGGACTGATCGATCCCAATTATCTCCTGCAACGCTCCCGGCTCATTTCTTTCGCCCGTGCACGGCAGGACTATAAGCCCGGCACCCCGCCCGGAGCAGCGGCCCGCACGCCGGCGCCTTCTTCGGAAGTGCCCGCAACTACGCACTTCGTGGCCGTGGATGGCAATGGCGATATTGTGAGCATGACCTCCACAATCGAAGGGCCCTTCGGCAGCCAGTTGATCGCGAACGGCTACTTCCTCAACAACGAACTGACGGATTTCAGCTTTGCGCCTGAAAAGGACGGCACCCCGGTCGCGAACCGTGTCCAGGGAGGGAAGCGGCCGCTATCGTCCATGTCCCCCACGATCGTCTACGACGCCAGCGGGAAGGCGGTGCTGGCGCTGGGCTCGGCGGGCGGCAAGCGGATCATCATGCATGTGCTGAAAACGCTGGTCGGCGTGCTTGATTTCGGCCTGCCGGCACAAGAGGCGATTGCACTTCCAAATATCTATTTCGATGATGAAGGACTGCTGCTGGAGCAAGGCACTTTCGCAGCGGAGATGGTTCCGGCGCTGCAAAGGCTGGGGCAGAAGGCCAAGGCATCGAACCTGACCTCCAAGGTCAATGCGGTTCAACTCCAGGACGGCCGCTGGACTGGCGCGGCTGATCCGCGCAGTCCAGGGCTCGCATTATCCGAATGAGCGGGCGATCAGCCTGACTGGTCAGCCCGGCTCACGCCCTCACCATCCAGGTTCTGCGCGACAAATTCCCAGTTGATCGCGTTCTTGAGCAGCGCATCGACATAATCGGGCCGCGCGTTGCGATAGTCGATATAATAGGCATGTTCCCAGACATCGAGCGTCAGCAGCGGCTGCATCCCGTCATGGGCGACCGGCGTGTCCGCATCGTGCAGCGAGGTGATCTCCAAT
>DATEFI010000253.1:0-4309 GCA_035280705.1 Rhizorhapis sp.
TCGCTCAATGTGTCCTCTTCCGCGCGGACGATCCAGGCGCAGCCGGTTTCGCCCCATCGGTCGTCAGGCATGCCGATGAAGAAGGCGTGGAGGACAGAGGGATGCGTCGTAACAAGCTGCTCAAGCTCCTTCGGCGACACCAGTTCGCCGCGGCTCTTGTATAATTCCTTCGAACGACCGGTTAGGAAGAGGTTGCCGTCCGGCCTGAATTGGCCAAGGTCGCCGGTGCGGATCCAGCCGCCTGGCAGGAACAGCTTGGCCGTCTCGTCAGGCCGGCGGAAATAGCCCAGGCTGTTCATTGGACCGCGCGTGCATAGTTCGCCAGGGGATCCGGCTGGCAGATCCTCACCGGTTTCCGGGTCAATCGTCTTAAATTCGCAGATGCGACCATGCTGCTCGGCAATACCCGCCACCCCGGCCTGAACGATGCAGCCCTGCGTTTCAGCGACGACTTCGATCGGATCCCCTGGCTGGGTGCAGACGATGGTCGCGGTGACTTCTGTCTGGCCGTAGCTGGTGAATATCTCCTCACATCCAAACGTCTGCTGGATTTCGCGCCAGACCCAGCTTGGCGTCGGGGCAGCGGCGCTATGCACGGCGCGCAGCGATGATAAATCATATGCCTGCAGCTTCGCCTGCTCCATCATCGCGATCGTCATGGTGGGTACCCCCATGAGATAGGTTGCCTGGTGCCGTTCCGTCGCTGCAAGCAGATCGTGCGGATTGAAGCGAAGCAAGGGAATGATGGCGCCGCCCACGATCATGCCCGACAGCAGGCCCACGACCAGCCCAAAGCCATGATACAGGGGTAGGGAGAAGACCGCTCGACGGCCATCCTCGAAGGCTTGGTGATAGGCACCTGCATAGGCCGCGCGGAGCAGATTGTCGTGAGTCTGCACCACCCCTTTTGGCGCTCCGGTGCTGCCCGAGGTGAACATGATGACGGCAGGATCGTGCGGCGCGGCTGGTGAGGCCGGTACAGGGCCATCCGGCAAGGCTTCGAAAAAGGCGTGAGGGGAGGCGACATCGTAGACGAGGCCGCCCTTCAACTCTGGTAACGCTTCGCATCGCCCTTCACGCCAGCCCGCAAGATGCTCATCGAGATCCTGGTCGAAACGGCGCGATCCGAAGCCTGCCATGCTGATCAGCAAGGAGCAACCGGACTCGCGCAACACATATTCAAGATCGGACATATTGTAGAGCGTGTTGATTGCCACCGCCACGCCGCCACAGCGCCAAATGCCGAAGAGCAGTGATACTGTGACGGGATAATTGGCCATTAAGAGGCCAACCCTGCCCCCGGCTTTTACGCCCATCGCACCCAACGCGGCCGCAATCCGCTCGGACTGACCTTGGACATCGGCGTAGGTGAGGGCTTCTGCGTCCGTGATGACTAGCGGCCGATCGGAAAAATTGGCCTGGATATGCGCCAGATAGCTGTCGAGCGACATCTCCTGCCAAACGGGGTGTCGCAAGGACATGGCCTGTCGCCGCATTTCAACCTGCTGGTCCACCTTCAGGATTCTCCTAAGCCTAATTTCTATTATGATGCATTTTGCCAACCCTAACGTCAAGTCTATGTGGGTTCGTGCAATCCACAGGCCCGGTTTTCCCGATAGCAGTTGCATGGATTAAGTTATTATAATTGTGCCGTAAAATTTGGAAAAATCTCAACGTTTGACAGTTTAAACTCGCTGCCGGAGAGGGTTCGCTCTCTTTCAATTTCCTGTTTGGGCTTGCATATACAGCCTAATTTGAATTAGTTTAATGAAGAAACTTTTTTTGGAGGCAGTGATGGACATAGGGTTGGGACTGACGTTCCAGAATTTGAGCGACAGGGTCAGCGACACCGAAGTGTTCCGGCACGAACTGTCGCTTGCGGCGCGCGCGGAGGATCAAGGGTTCGATTCTGTCTGGACGCCAGAGCATCACTTCACCGGTTATATGATGACGCCCAATGTTCCTCAGTTTCTCTCCTGGGTGGCTGCGAAGACCAAGCGAGTGAAGCTGGGCACGACGGTAACTGTCCTGCCGTGGCAAAATCCGGTTCGCATCGCTGAGAGCTTTCTCCTTCTCGACCAACTGTCCGAAGGACGCGCAATTCTCGGCATCGGGCGTGGTCTGAGCAAGGAAGAGTTCGACGGCTTCGGCGTGCCAATGGGCGAGGCCCGCAAGCGGTTCCGTGAGTATGCCGAGGCCTTGTTGGAGGCGCTGGAAACCGGCGTCATGGAATATAACGGTGCTTATCTGAAGCAGCCGCGTGTCGAATTGCGCCCCCGGCCTTATGCCAGCTATCGCGGCCGTGTCTTTGCGTCAGCCGTGTCACCGGAATCAGTCAAGCTGATGGCCAACCTGGACGTCGGTCTGATGATCATCGCGCAGAAGCCTTGGAACCGGGTTGAAGAGGATGTCATCAGCTATCGAGAGCGTTTCTTCGCGATGCAAGGGCGGCCCGCGCCCAAGCCGGTCGTTGTCGCCTTCGTGGCGGTCAATGAAGATGCCGCGAAGGCGCAGGAGATGCGCGACAAATATCTTGTCGAATATGCCCGATCGACCTCGTCATTCTATCAATTCGGCAACAAGGAATTCGCCTCGATTGAGGGCTATGAATATTATGGCGCTTTGGCTGCCAGTGTCGAAAAGAACGGCATCGAGAAGTTCAACAATTTTCTTGCGGACCTACAGATCTGGGGACGCCCTGAGGAGTGCGTTGAAAAATTGGAGGCAATGGTTGAACGTTTCGACGTCGGAAGCTTCATAATCTATACGCAGTTCGGCGCCATGCCGTTCGAAGTCGGGCGGGACAATTATGAGCTGTTTGCGCGCAAGGTTCTGCCGCACCTCAAGGATATCGACGTGTCCGCCCCTGCCGCCGTGCCGCAGACGCAGTCGGCTGCGTGAACTATGACAGGCGCCAGTCAGATTGGGCGTTGTGACAGGATGAGGGCGCTATGATGGACGAAACGGCGGTGCTTTACGAGGTGCGGGACGGGACGGCGTGGATAACGCTGAACCGTCCCGCGAAGCGGAACGCGCTCAGCGAGCCCATGCAGGAACAGCTCAGCGCGTTCCTCTGGGATGCCGATGAGGATAATCGTGTGCATGCGGTCGTTCTGAAGGCGGCCGGTCCTGATTTCTGTTCGGGATATGATCTTCAAAAATATGATCAACCCATTCCCGGGCAGGTCGATCATCGGCGCGGGCGGGCAAAATTCGATGATGACGCCTGGCATCAGGAGCGGGCGCAGCGACTACGCATGGCCCTGTTCGACATGCACAAGCCCGTCATAGCTCAAATCCATGGCCGCTGCCTTGCCGGCGGGACCGATTTGGCCCTGCTTTGCGATATCGTTATTTGCACTGACGATACCTTGTTCGGTTTTCCGCCTGCGCGCTCGCAAGG
The DNA here is from genome assembly GCA_035280705.1 of Rhizorhapis sp. Classification (GTDB taxonomy): domain Bacteria; phylum Pseudomonadota; class Alphaproteobacteria; order Sphingomonadales; family Sphingomonadaceae; genus Rhizorhapis. Next base: position 3,404 of record DATEFI010000253.1, read on the forward strand.
ATCACTGCCCAGCCACATGTGGCTGTATCTGGTTGGGCCACAATGGGCAAAACGCTTGCTCCTGACCGGCGACTCGATCCGGGGGGATGACGCCGCGCAGATCGGGCTCGCGCTCAAGGCCGTACCAGCTGACGAACTCGACGCCGAGGTCGCGGCCTTGGCCACGCGCCTTGCCTTGATCGATCCGGATCTGCTCAGCGCCAACAAGCGGATCGTCAATCTTGGGCTTGAACTGATGGGCGCGCGCACCATGCAGCGGATGGCGGCAGAAATGGACGCGCGCGGTCATCTTGCGGCAAGCCGGTCTGAATTCAATGAGACTGTGCGCATGCAAGGCGTGAAGGAGGCGGTGCGCCAACGGGATGAACCCTTTGGCGATCCGGTCGTGAAGCTATAGAGGAATCGCGAGGATGGAGAGATGATGGAAGGCGACGGCTGGCGCTGCCTGTGGGATGCCAAGGCGGTCCTGGGCGAAAGCACGATCTGGGATGACCGGGACGGTTGCATCTACTGGGTCGATATCGAAGCGCCCAGCATCAATTGGTATGAATTGGCGAGCGGGACCAAAGGCAGTTGGACGACGCCCGCATGGGTCAGTGCGATAGCGCCGCGCGCGTCGGGCGGCTTCATTGCCTCCTGCGCCGACGGGTTCGCCCATGTCGATCCCGAGCGGCAGCTTTACGCACCCATGCTGCAGCCCATTCCCAATCCCAAGGTGGCTCGCCTGAATGATGGTGTGACTGACCGGAAGGGGCGCTATTGGTCGGGTTCCTGTGATTCCAGCCAATGGGATGAAAGCACCACGGCGGAGGACAAGGAAAGCACGCTGGGCAAGTTCGACAAGCGCAGCACCGGGGAGCTGTATCGGCTCGATCCCGATGGCACTGTCAGCACGCAGGAGCGCAA
>DATEFI010000254.1:0-2315 GCA_035280705.1 Rhizorhapis sp.
GCGCAACGTCGATATCGCCGTGGTGTCCAAGGAAGACGCGATCAAATGGGGCTTCTCGGGTCCCATGATCCGCGGCTCCGGCATCCCCTGGGATCTGCGCAAGTCGCAGCCCTATGATGTCTATGACCGCATGGAGTTCGACATTCCCGTCGGCACCAATGGCGACTGCTATGACCGCATGATGGTGCGTGTGGAGGAAGTCCGCCAGTCAGCGAAGATCATGAAGCAGTGCCTCCAGCAAATGCCCGAAGGCCCCGTGCTGACCTTCGACCGTAAGGTCGCGCCGCCCCGCCGCGGCGAGATGAAGCGCTCGATGGAAGCGCTCATCCACCATTTCAAGCTTTATACCGAAGGCTTCCACGTTCCGGCGGGCGAAGTCTATGTCGCCACCGAAAGCCCCAAGGGCGAATTCGGCGTCTATCTGGTCAGCGACGGGTCCAACAAACCCTATCGCTGCAAGATCCGCCCGACCGCCTTTTCCCACCTTCAGGCCATGGATTTCATGACCAAGGGCCACATGCTCGCCGACGCGACTGCTATATTGGGCGCGATCGACGTGGTTTTCGGGGAGTGTGACCGGTGAGAGAGATTAAATGAAAGGGGGCGAACAATGGGATTTCTGATTGGCGCGATAATTGCCATCATGCTGCTCACGGCCTTGTGGCGCCTACTCTTCAAGCGTTTTATGAGCGACTATAGACTGGCCTTTGTTTCTGTGTTTGCCGCTGTCGTGACCTCCGTAGTTCTTTACGGGTTCGGAGGAGCTGATGGAGGTGAACCAGAATTTGCAAGCGGGGTTGGTCCATACGGTTTGGCCGGTCTGATCGTGTTTGGACTCCTTTGCATTGGCGTAAAGCGTTCACGTAAGGACGGCAATGGCTGACGCACCCCAAATCCCTGACGAAGCCGAAGTCCGTGCCCGCTGGGGCAATTTCGCCTGGACGAGCGAGAACGCCGAAAAGGTGAAGGACATCATCGCCCGCTATCCCGCGGGCCGGCAGCAGTCGGCGGTGATGCCGCTGCTCGACCTTGCCCAGCGGCAGGTGGGGGCGGAGACGCAGACCCAGGGCTGGCTGCCCATACCCGTGATGGAATATATCGGCGAGCAGCTCGCCATGGCCTATATCCGCGTGCTGGAGGTCGCGACCTTCTACACCATGTATAATCTGGCGCCCGTCGGCCGCTATCATGTGCAGGTCTGCGGCACCACGCCCTGCATGCTGCGCGGGTCGGACGATGTCTTCGCCGCCTGCAAGAACAAGGGGCTGGTCAAGGGCAAGACCACGCCCGATGGCCTCTTCACCCTGACCGAAGTCGAATGCCTCGGCGCTTGCGCCAATGCGCCGATGGTGCAGATCAACGACGATAATTTCGAAGACTTGACCTACGAAAGCATGACGGCGGTGCTCGATGCGCTGGCCAAGGGCGAAAGCCCGAAGGCGGGTCCGCAGATCGAGCGGCAGACGAGTTGCCCCGAGGGTGGTCCGACGAGCCTCAAGGAAATGGTCAGCGAAAATCACGATTACAGGGGGGAATGGGCATGATGCGCATTTCTGCTCCCTCTCCCCTGCGGGGAGAGGGTCGGGGTGAGGGGGCTCGACGCCTCGGTTCCTTTCCCAACGCCGCAAACCCTCACCCAACTCCGCCTAGCGGGCACGGCCCGCAAGGCTTCGTATCCCTCTCCCTTGAGGGAGAGGGCCTGGGAGGCCGCGCATGACCATCGCACCCCTTTCCGACAAGGACCGCATCTTCACCAATGTCTATGGCTTCCAGCCATGGAACATTGACGCCGCGATGAAGCGGGGCGATTGGGACAATACCAAAAAGCTGCTGGAGCAGACGCCCGAAGAGATCATCGAGATCATCAAGGCGTCCGGCCTTCGCGGCCGTGGCGGCGCGGGTTTCCCGACGGGGCTTAAATGGTCCTTCATGCCGAAGGAAAGCCGCGATGGCCGCCCGAGCTTCCTCGTCATCAACGCTGACGAATCCGAGCCCGGTAGCTGCAAGGACCGCGAAATCATCCGCCACGATCCGCACAAGCTCATCGAGGGCGCGCTGGTTGCGGGCTATGCCATGCGCGCCCGCGCTGCCTATATCTATATTCGCGGCGAGTTCATCCGGGAGGCAGAAACCCTCTTCGCGGCTGTCGAGGAAGCCTATGGCAAGGGCTTCATCGGCAAGAATGCCTGCGGTTCGGGCTATGATTTCGACGTCTTCGTCCATCGCGGCGCGGGCGCCTATATCTGCGGCGAGGAAACCGCGCAGATCGAAAGCCTTGAGGGCAAGAAGGGCCAGCCGCGCCTGAAGCCTCCCTT
>DATEFI010000255.1:0-3667 GCA_035280705.1 Rhizorhapis sp.
GCCACCTGCCCGTCACGCCGCTCCCAACCCGCAGCCCGATTACGCCATCTCTGGTCGTGACCGACAAGCTGCGATCCTATCGCTGTGCGTCTCGAAACCTTGGTCTCGGCGGCGTCCACAGGCAGGGCTTGAGGGCCAACAATCGCGCTGAGAACTCGCATCAGCCCGTCCGACGACGCGAGCGCAAAATGCAGCGCTTCAAATCGGTCGGTTCAACCCAGCGCTTTCGGTCATCCGCGCCGCGAACTACAACGCTTCAACCCCAACGTCACCTTCTGCGCCGATCCGACCACAAGCACCTTCGATCCGGAGCCTTCGCGACCTGGGCTCAGGTGTCCGCTGCTTAGCATCCATTGATCACCTAAATCCGCCTGACCTCATCGAGTTGATGTGACAATGCCCTATCTTCGCCCCTCCAGAACCTGAAGGAAATAATCCGGTGCGCCGATCTGGCCGCCCTTTGAGGCGGCCTGCAGTCCGTCGAAAGCCGGATTGTCCGAGGACGCCAGGCAAAGCGGCGCCGCCGGCGCGATTGGCATCAAGAGCTCCAGCGAATGGATATCAAGTTGGCGCAGGGCGTAGCTGCAGGTATCGCCACCGGCGACACAGACCCTGCTGATCCCGGTCTCCTCGAGCAGCGCGCGAAGGATGAGGCCCTGCTGCCTGGCGATCATTTTGCCGGTTTCGCTTGGATCGATGCCCAGATCGCGGCCCCTGTCCACGGTCTTCTTGATAATCGGGTCGTCCGGACCGAGTGTGGCGAAAAGCAATGGGTTCCGGCCCTCGCTGAGATGCGCCAGCGCCTCTCTGATCGCCTTGTTGCGTTCGTCTTTCGCGGCCGTCTCGTCGACCAGGCGGTCCGTATTGAGCGCAACGCCGCCGAAGCCGTGCGCTAAGGCATAATTGATCTGCTCGGCTGTATTGGCCGCGGCGCTCCCGGAAATAACGATCATCTTTTCAGCCGGCCCGATCGGCGGAAACTCTGGCGGATCATCGACCAGCCCGTTTTCCCGCCAGTACCGCGCCATCGCATATTCGAATCCGGAGGAACCGATGGCGAAGATTGTTCCTTTCTCGGACTTCTCGTGCAGCAATTGGCCGATATCGAAAAGGTGCTTGTCGTTAAGTGTATCGAAGAGAACGATATCTGCGCCGTCCGCCAGGCACTGGTCGAAGCGGTCCGAAAGCGCCTGCCGGGACTCCTCCAGGTGAACAAGATCTATGAGCGCCACCGACTTATCCGACATTTTGGAGAAGTGCACCCGGATGTCGCCTTCGTCCATCGGTGTGATCGGATGTTTGCTCATCACCGGATGGCGGTCCAGGCGGTACCTCTGGTCACCGTAGACGGTGAAATGGTTGCCGAAAGCGATATAGCGGCCGAGCAATGGTATGCCCTGGACGATGACGCCGCTCGCCGGTTTGATGACATTGAAGGCAATGTGGGCTGCATGGCCGATGCTGCCGATCTGAGGTGAGGAGTCGAACGTCGCGCAAACCTTGTAGTGGATCAGCCGGGGGGCGAGGCCGTTCAGAAGCTTGAGCTGGGCCGGCAGTTCATCGTCCATCTGCGCCGGCGTCATTGTACGGCTGGTGCCGGAAATCCCGACCGCCTGAAGGCTCTGGAGCTTCTCCTGCAACCGCTCTTCCGTAGGGTGCCCGAGGAACAGAGCCGTCCTGACGCCGTTGATCGTCAGCGCTTCCATGGCGTCAGCGGACCCTGTGAAATCGTCGCCGTAAAAGGCCATAAGCAGCGGCTTCATCGTCGCCTCGATCAGCTTCGTTTACTTCCAGGTGCGCCCGAGTGCATCGTCCATCGCCTGCAACTGGTCATCCGTCAGGCTGGCGCCCTTCAAACCGGTCGCAACGGCAATCTGGCAGCACTGCTCCACCTCCTCCACGACACCTATTGCCACCGACATGTCGGCGCCGGCGACAATGACGCCGTGCTGGCGCAGGAGGATCGCATGGTAATCCGGCGCCAGCGCCGCCACGGCTTCATGCAGCGAATGGGCGCCAGAGGGATGATACTTGATCATCGGCACCCGTCCCGCCCGCACGTAGAACGCAGCCGTATAGGGTGGCACTGCGTTGGAAGACTCTCCGCTGATCAGCGTCGAATAGGCAATCGCATAGGTCGGATGCACATGGACGACCGCCTGGGCATTGCTTCTCGCCCGGTACATCGCCAGATGCATGTCCATTTCCTTGGACGGCCTCGATCCTTCCAGGACTTTGCCCTCAAGGTCGACCGTGACGATCTTTTCCGGCGTCAGCTTGCCCAATTCCGCGCCGGTCTGGGTGATCCTGACAACATCGCCGTCCCGGACGCTCGTATTGCCTCCCGACGCATGAATCAATTTTCTGCTATAAAGTTCCCTGCTGGCCTCGATCAGCTCGTCTATCTTTCCTGATCCGCTCATGCGAAACTCCTCATTCTTCTTTTTGTACGTCTGAAAGCCGGAACGGGTCCGTCTTGCGTCAATAGGCGGTGACGCCGCCGTCCACCGGCAGGGCGATGCCGTTGATGAAGGAGCCCTCATCCGAAGCGAGATAAAGCGCCGCCTCGGCGATATCCTGCATGCTGGCCATCCGGCCGAGCGGCACTTCTCCGAGCCTCTCCTTCTTCCGCTCGGGGTCCTTCAGCATCTCACGCACCAGCGGCGTGTCGGCCGTGCTCGGATTGATCGAATTGCAGCGGATGTTGAACTTGCCGTAGCGCGAGGCTACCGCCCGGGTCAGCAGCGACACCGCGCCCTTGGTCGTCGTATAGGCTTCGGGCGTATACATGTGACCGATCAGTCCGCAGACGGACGACATGTTGATGATCGATCCGCCACCAATCTTCTTCATCACCGGCAGTGCGTACTTGATGCCGAGGAACGGCCCCTTGACGTTGACATTGTACATCTGATCGAGCTCTTCCGCGCTTATTTCCTCGATCACCTTGCGGATGTTGATGCCGGCATTGTTGACGAGGATGTCGAGACCTCCCGTTTCATCCTCGATCTGCTTAACGGCCCGCTGCCAGTCGGCCTCCAGCGAGACGTTGAGCGGCAGGAAAGTGGCCCTGGTGCCCGTCTCGCGCAGTTTTGCTTCTGCCGCCGCGCCGGTCTCCTCGTTGACGTCGGCGATGTAAACGATCGCGCCCTCCCGGCCGAACGTCTCCGCGATGGCGTGGCCGATCCCCTGGGCGCCACCGGTTACCAGAGATCTCTTGTTGCTTAGTCTCATGACCGAATGCCGTGGGAAAGTGGAAGAACGGAGCTCGCTGGCCGCCAGGGGACGCTAGGCGATCACCTGCGGAAAAGCAAACACCGGTGCACCAATACAGCGAACGGGATCACGACGCCCCGGGTAGGGGACCGAAAATCGGCTTGTGTTTGGTATAGGCACCGTCCGTCGTCAGCACTTCGCCCGCACACCAGCATTCGTCCGCCCAGAAAAAGGTGGTGTCATGTGTGGACGGCTCGGTTCTGCAAGGGGAAAGTTAGGTGGTTTTTAATCGGTACGGGTGCAGTCATGTGTCTGGCCTCTTGGCGCGGTGCTCTTGACCGCTGGCCTTGATGAAGTCCGCTGGCTGGGTCCCGCTCAGTCCAACGAGCTGTGATGCCCTGACAACACCTCGGGGTGTCCCTGCAGTGCCGTCACAACCAATCCCCCGTCT
>DATEFI010000256.1:0-2973 GCA_035280705.1 Rhizorhapis sp.
CAGACGCAACATCAAGAGGGGACCCCCCTCCACCACGCCGCTTCGCGTCGCGGTCCCCCTCCCCGTACCGGGGAGGAGCTGAAGGCAGCCGCCCTGGCCCTCCTCCTCGCGGGCACCACAGCCGCCCTGCCCGCTCCGGCCCTGGCGCAGAATGCTTCAAGCGCCGCGCTTTCGGTCAACAACGCGATGCATGGCGGGCAACTCGACGTTCCGCTCAACAAGAGCCAGATCCTGACCGTTGACCGCCCCTTCACCAAGGCGCTGGTAGGCAATCAGGAGATTGCCGACATCCTGCCCATGAGCAACCGCTCGCTCTATGTGCTGGGCAAGAAGATGGGCACGACCAGCCTGACGCTGTATGACAACAAGGGCAATCTGATCGCGGTGGTCGATATCGCCGTCGGGCCGGACGTGGTGGGCCTCCGCCGCCAGCTTTCCGAACTGATGCCGAGCGAAAAGATCGGTGCCCGCATGTCCAATGAGGCAGTGGTGCTGACCGGCACCGTGTCGAGCGCTCCGGCGGTCGACCGGGCGGTGCAGATCGCGCATACCTATGCCGGGGACAAGATCGTCAACATGCTGTCGGTCGGTGCGTCCCAGCAGGTGATGCTGGAAGTGCGCTTTTCCGAAGTCACGCGAAGCGCCGCCAAGCAGATCGGCATCAACAATTCCTTCTTCAGCGACAGCCTGAAATTTGACGGGGGCACCGGCAATGTCTCGCTCCTCGCCGACGAGAATGGCAACGGCGTCATCAATTTCGCCGAGATACTCGATAGTTTTGGAATCGTCAGAGGCTCCTTTGACATCGGCAAGCTGAATATCACCACCGTTCTCGACGCGCTGGAAAAGAAAGGGGTCGTAACGACCCTTGCCGAACCGACGCTGGTCGCGCTTTCGGGTGAGACGGCATCCTTCCTGGCGGGCGGCGAGTTCCCGATCCCGGTAGCGCAGGATGGTGGCTCCGGCAGCGGCGGTGGTAATGGCCGCACGATCACCGTCGAGTTCAAGCCCTTCGGCGTCAGCTTAGGGTTTACGCCGACGGTGCTGGAGGACGGCATCATCAACCTGGTGGTCGAACCGGAGGTCAGCTCCATCGATCCGTCCGCTTCGGTGACCGTGGGCGGCCTGGTCATCCCCGGCCTGCAGACCCGCCGCGCCAGCACCACGCTGGAGCTGCGCGATGGGCAGTCCTTTGCGATTGCGGGCCTGTTGCGAAAGGATTTCCAGGACACGGTACGGCAATTCCCGATCCTGGGCTCGATCCCGATCATTGGGTCGCTGTTCCGCTCCACCGGCTTTCAAAAGGCTGAGACCGAGCTGGTCATCATCGTGACCCCGCGCCTCGTCCAGCCGATGAAGGCGGATCAGGTGAGCCTGCCCACCGACCGCGTGTTGCCGCCGCATGAGCTGGACCTGTTCCTGATGGGCCGGACGGACAAGGCGGTGGGGATCAATCCGCTGAACCCCGACGCAATGCCGCCCGAAGCGCCCAAGGCCCCAGCGGCTCCCGCGCCCAAGGCAGGCGAACCGGCCACGGGCTTTTCCGGCCCCAATGGCTATGAGCTTTAAGGGAGAGATGAGGATGCGCAAAATCAGCAAATATAGCTCGTCATCCCCGCGCAAGCGGGGATCCATCTCCTCTCTTGGTTCAAAGGTGGAGCGTGGGGCGAGTTGGGTTCCCGCTTTCGCGGGAATGACAAAGGCGGGGGTGGCCGTGGGCCTCCTCGCCCTCCCCCTCACCGCCTGCACCCCCAACGACCCGACCCTGGGCGGCTCGATCCGGCACAATTATGCGCTGCAGGTGATCGACCCCGATCCGCAATATGCAGGCACGCCTAACGAGGGCGGCTCAGGCGACCTCGCCAAGGGAGCGGTGGAACGTTACCGCACCGACAAGGTGAAGAAGGTCAAGACCATCCGCACCACCAGTGGGGCACGATAAGGGAGGCGTGACATGCCGGGCAGCTTGCTTCGCCGATTACTGAAGGCCGAACGCGCCGCAGTAGCGCCGATAATCGGCCTGTCCCTCTTCGCGCTCATTGGGGTGGGCGGCATCGCCTTCGACTATGCCCGGCTGGCGGCAATGGACAGCGAGCTGCAGAATGCGGCGGACCAGGCGGCCTTGGCGGCGGCATCGCAGTTGGATGGGGAGACGGGTGCTCGTACCCGAGCCACCGCTGCGGCACAGAACCTCATCGAAAATATTACCCGCATGTCCAACGATAGCGGCACCGCGCCAATAACGGTGCCCACGATCACTTTCTATGTGGACTCAGGCACTGCTCCGGGCACGGTCGCAACGACGGACGTTGACGCCCATTTCGTGAAAGTGACCGTCGGCGCACGCGAAGCCTTCTATGCGCTTACGCCTGTCGTCGGGGCCATTTCTTCAGGTGAAATTGACGCCAGCGCCTATGCCGGTGTCGGTTCGGCGGTTTGCAAGGTCCCGCCAGTCATGATGTGCAACCCGGATGAAGGCGTCGCGGGCTCGGACTTTCCAGACACCGATCCCACGTCTCCCGGCTATGACATAGGCAAGGGCATTCGGTTGGTCGCGGGCGGTTCCGGCGGCTCATGGGCGCCCGGCAATTTCGGCTATCTGGAAACCGGCATCGGCTCGGGCGCCAATGCGCTAGAGGAAGCGCTGGGTGCCAATGTCCCTCCGGGAGAGTGCCTGGATGGCGATTCCGTAACGACCAAGCCGGGTCTCAGCACGTCGGTGACCGACGCGATCAACACCCGCTTCGACATTTTTGAAAACGGCCTAGTCAATTATTGCGACGAAACCACCGGCGCGTGCAGTCCGGCGATGAATACCCGGAAAGACGTGGTGCACAAAGAGATCACCAGTGCGCCTCCGTCAAATTGCGGTTTCAATACGGGCAATGATCCCTGGATTTTGCCAAACGCACAATATCTTCCTGACCCGACGACGCGCATTTCAGCTACGCCCACCAACATGGGCTTACCTCG
>DATEFI010000257.1:0-2089 GCA_035280705.1 Rhizorhapis sp.
CGGGGCCGAGGCCCAGCCGGGACAGGCCGGCTTCGTCGATCCGGAAGGAGCCGCGCGCCGATAGGCGATCCATGGCGGCGGGTCCGCGCAGGCTCATTTCTTCTTCCCATGCAAGCCGCTCGGGCGTCAGCCTATGGGAGCCTGGCACATAGGTGAGGGGACCCTCGTCATCAGCGACATCGTTCAGGAAATACCAGGCCTTCATCGTAGGATGGAAGGTGTCGGCGTGAAAGGCGGTCTGGGGATCGGGCGGGGCGTCGGCCCGGTGGGGAAGGATGGTCTGGATATAATAGAGCGGCTCTATGTCGAAACTGCTGACATAGCGAAGAAGGCCCTTCCAAGCGGGGGATGCAAGCAGCGCGCGCAGTTCGGGCACGGCCTTCAGGAAAGGCGGATCAATCGCGATGCGGCGGGTGATTGTGTCGCCCTGCAGCATTTCCCGCGCAGGCGCCTCCTGCTGCAGGATTTTGTCGCGCAGGCTGGCGAACTGAGCTTCGGGAAGGAAGTTCTGGATGGCCACATAGCCCTGCGCGTCGAAAGCCGCACGGTGTTCAGGATTGATATGCCGTCCTAGTCTTGCCCTTCGCATCCAGGCAAGCTTGTGCGCCAGGCGCACCCGTGCCGAATGCAGGCCCATTTCGTTGAGACGGCGGGAGCCGATCAGGGGATTGTCGAGGAAGGACTTGGCCCCGCTTGCGAGCTGAAGCGTCCAGAAAGGGTAGGCGAGCGCGGTTCTGACGGTCTTCAGCGACATGGGGAAGTCAGGGGCAAGGTGTGAGACATGCAGGCGTTTTGCGAGCGCCGTGCAGCCAAGTAAAGCCCTTTTCTCAGCCCATTGTGCCGCGCCGAAGCGAGGCAAGGAATTCGTTGCTGGTCGAACGCAGCGCCTCCGATCGGGAGCGCAGGCCATCGACCACAGTGCGGATATTCTCTGCCAGACCATTGGCCTTTTTGGCGTCTTCCGCCACTTCAGCGGCGGTCAGGCTGACTTGCTGCGATCCTGCGGCGGCGCGTGCTGCCGAGTCATTGATGACATTGGTCGCGCTGGTCTGATTGCCGGCGGACTCGGCGATAGCTGAGGCCCGGCAGGACATCTGGCGGATATTTTCCGCAATAAGTTCCATCGACACATCCGCATGCGCCATACGATTGCGGATGCCGTCCAGTATTTCGCCGATCTTGCCGACCGCACCCTGGGTTTGGGATGCGAGCAGCTTCACCTCATGGGCGACAACCGCAAAGCCCCGGCCCGCTTCGCCCGCTCGGGCTGCTTCTATGGTGGCATTGAGGGCGAGCAGGTTGGTTTGTCCCGCAAGCTGCTGGATAAGCCCGACAATCTCTCCGACGCTGTCGGTTTCTTCGGTAAGAGCCGTAAGGCTCCGTTGCCCCGAATCGCTGGCGGTCATGGCGGCATCGCCCATGCGCGCCTGTTCCTGGACCTGGGAGGAGATGTGAGTGGCAGACGCGGTCAGCGCCTTGGTCGATTCAGCCACCGCTTGTGCTGAACGGGTGGTGGTGCTGGCAAGATTGAGCACGCGCTGGGCCTTGGAGAGGGCCCTTATATTGATGTCGCCGATATCGTCGGTTGCCGCGGAAAGCGCATTCATGGCCTCGTCCAACTGCTCGGCAAGGCTTGCGACGGAGTCCTCATAACGGGCGGCGAGGGCGAGCATCGCCTGTTCCTGCATATGGGCGGCGCGGCGGCGGTCCTCTTCGCGCAATTGCTGCTGTGCGCGGTCGGCCTCGGCCTGCCGCTCAAGCTCCTGCTTGTCCTCAAGGGCGCGCTTGCGCTCGAACGCGCGGAGTTCAGCATCGCTGCGCATGCGTGCAACAAACTGGTTCGCATTCTGAAAGAAGGCGCGGCAGAGCAGGAAAACGAAGAGGCCGGTTGCGAGATTGAGAAGGATGGAGATGTCAAGCGTCTGCAACGCGATGTGGAACTGGATCGAAAGCCCCATGACCAGGATATAGATGAGCGCCGCGACCGGGATCATGGAAAAGGTAAGGCCGCCTACGCAGATGACGCCGATATGAATGCAGAGCATCATCGACTGGGTCGCCATGTCGGCGCCATAGCCTGAGGAAATCA
>DATEFI010000258.1:0-4914 GCA_035280705.1 Rhizorhapis sp.
GGCGGATACGAGGCTGTTTGTGGAAGCGGTGTTTTGGCGGGTGCGCACGGGTTCGCCGTGGCGGGACCTGCCATCCGGGTTCGGCAATTGGAACAGTGCCTTCAGACGGTTCCGTCGCTGGGCGCGCGACGGGGTGTTCGACCGGCTTTTCGAGGCGGTTTCAGGCGATCCCGACATGGAATACGCCCTGATCGATGGCACGATTGTTTCCGTTCACCAGAAGGCGACCGGCGCTAAAGGGGGACTCAAAATCAGGCCATCGGGCGCTCGAAAGGCGGACTGACCACCAAGATCATGGCGCTGGTCGATGCGCTGGGCAATCTGGTGCGCTTCGCCCTGATGCCGGGCCAGCGCAACGACATGATGGGCGTCAGGCCGCTGATCGATGGTCTGGCATTTGATGCACTGCTCGCCGACAAGGCTTTCGATGCCAACTGGCTGCGCGCAGACCTCGCCGAACGCGGCGCGCAGGCCGTGATCCCGCCGCGAAAGCATCGCAAAACCCAAATCGACCACGATGCCGAAATGTACAAATGGCGCCATCTGGTCGAAAACTACTTCGCCAAGATCAAGGAATTCCGCGGTATCGCAACCCGCTACGACAAAACCGACGTCAGCTTCCGCGCCAACATCAACCTAACCGCCTCCCTCATCGCTTGCAGATAATTGTCCACAGACCTTAATATTCTCCAATTGGTGATGCTTCAGAAGGCCAGGAAATACGAGCGTTCCTCAGCCTTGGAAGGGAGTAGCCGACAGTTTCTTGCGGAGGACTTTGGCTTTCACTGTCGGTGTCGGAGCAGGCGGCGCTTCAATCGTAACCTTGCCTGGCTTGCGGCCAAGAGCGATCTTCTTCGCCAGCACACGCCGCCGTTCGGCATAGTCGGGCGCCACCATGGGCCAGCCCGCTGGCAAGTTCCACTTGGCGCGATACTGTGATCCGGGGTCATCTGGTAATGCCTCATCAGATGCCGTTTCAGCATCTTCAGCTTCTTTCCGTCTTCAAGGCAGATGATGTAGTCCGGCTTGACTGAACGCCTGACCGAAACCGCCGGCTCCCTCGCAATACCCAGGCCCGCAAGCGACGCATACACATTGGCGATCAATACCGGAACATCGCAGATTGCCACATTATTGTTGGAAACATGCGCTGACACGATATCGGTGGTCAGCGTGAGCAGGTCACCCAAACTGTTGAGCAGGAGCCAGCGATCAACACTATCCGCATTGCGATCAGAAAGCAGGTCGAACACACGATTGCGCTCCAGGTCGCAAATGATCGTTCGATAGCGTTGGCCACAAACTACGCCGCGCTGTCCGTGCGCGGGGCCATTTCCCCCATGATGAGGCGGCAACCAAAGCTGCTCTATCTGATCTTGAACCGGTCGGGAAAAGAGTGGAACATGGCAAAGGCTATGCGAATGCCGGGCGAATAGCTTCGTCGAAAAGACGCGGCATCGCCTGTTCAAGTGCTAACCCTAGCCTGAACACGCTCGCATCTTCATAGGTCGGGCCGATGATCTGTATGCCGGTCGGCACATTGTTCTCATCGAACCCGGATGGCACGGACAGGACCGGGCACCTGCTCAATGTGTTGAAATAGACTGTCAGCCCCGGACCGACCGGGCTCGTCTCCCTGCGTCCGTCGATAAGCGGCTGTTCATTACTGTAGCAAATCTCCGCGTGCAGGCTCGCCATTGACATGGTTGGACAAATCAACAGGTCATGGTTTTCGAATATCCGCCTCACGCAATCATACATGAAGGCTTCATAGCTTAGTGACCGCAGAAAATCCTTCTGCGTGATCTTCTTGCCGATGGAGACGAGGTGCTTCACATAAGAAGTGGCGAGCTCATCGAATTGGGGATCCTCGCCGAAGCGCAGATCGAGCATGCCGGCGAACATGTAGCCGATATAGGTCAGGCCAGCCTCATTGGCCTCAACCTCCTTCCAGCCGATATCGACTTCATTGACCTGGGCGCCCAGATTGCGAAGCAACGCAATGACTTCAAGCGTGTTCGCCCTGACCGTCGCGTCGATCGCCTTGCCGCCCATGTCGACACTGTATGCGATGCGCATGCCTTTGATCGAGTCGAACGAGGTCGGCAGTTCAAGCTTCGGCTTCAGGCTGTTCATGTCGCACCGGTGCGGACCGGCGATGACGTTTTCCAGCAGGATCGTGTCCTGAACGGTACGGGCCATCGGACCGTCCGAATAATAATGGACGAGATTCCAGGGCGGAAATTTGGGAACCCGCCCATGCGGGGGTTTGAAGCCCACGATGCCGTTTTGCGCGGCGGGCATTCGGATCGATCCTGCAATATCGCTTCCGGTCGCCAGGGTCGTCATTCCGCTCGCCAGCGCGGCGCCGGACCCGCCGCTGGACCCACCGACATGATATTTCAGGTTCCACGGATTGCGCGTCGCCCCCCACAGCTTTGACCATGTCGCGTAGTGGGCGGAAAATTCCGGCGTCGATGTCCGCGCATGCACGATCGCTCCGGCCTCGATCGTCCTTTCGCAGATCGGATCGGTGTAGGTCGCGACGTTCGATTGGAGAAGCAGGGACCCGTTGGTCGTGATCTTGCCTGCGATATTATGCTCATCCTTCACGGCGAGCGTCAGCCCTTCAAGGATGCGCGCGCCGCCGTTCATATAGGCCTGTTCCGCCTTGCGCGCCTGCTCTTTCGCCTCGTCGAAATAATTCATCACGACCGCGTTGACGGCCGGATTGACGGCTTCCGTCCGCTTGATCTGCGCATCCAGCAATTCGACGGGCGAGAGGGCCTTCGTCCTGAACATTTCGAGCGCCCGAGTGGCAGACAGGTAGCAAAGGTCGGCAGACATGCGTGATCCTTCCCGGTAGGATATGGCCCCGCCGTTCCCGTCCATCCGGGAACATGGCAGGAGGTAAATCGACATATTCTTCGCGCGCAGTTTCCGTTCGACGGAGGGCCGGCCCCGGCTCTCCCGCAGGCGCTTGGGCGCCGAGGCTAAAAACCGAAGCACTCGCGATAGTCGGCGATGAGCCGCTTGTGGAATTCGATCACCCGATCGCCCGGCTGTTGCAGCTGGAAAAACTCCAGCTCGGGATCGACGACGTCGGTTCGCTCTCCCGAAAGCTCCTCCAGAAGCGCATGCCCGCAGAAGGGAACATAGGCTTCGGAATAGCCGCCCTCGTGAACGACGACCAGCTTCCCGTCACAAAGCTCGGCGGCCGCCTCCATCATCAGCCGCGTCATCTCGCGATAGCTCTCACTGTGGAGAAGCATGCGCGCCAACGGATCGACTGCATTGGCGTCAAGGCCGCTCGCCACGATGATGATATCCGGCCTGAAGCCGTGCAGGGCAGGCATTACGATTTCGGTGAGCGCATGCAGATATGTGACGTGACCGCTTCCCGCGGGCAGCGGAATATTGATGTTGCAGCCCAAACCGTCACCGGCGCCCCGATCCTCCAGACCGCCGTAGCCGGGCGGGAAACATCGGTCCTGATGGATCGAGATGGTGAGCACGTCGCCGCGATCATAATAGATGCTTTGCGTGCCATTGCCGTGATGAACATCCCAGTCGACGATCGCTACCCGCGACGCCTGCCCTTTCGCCAATGCCGCCTCGATTGCGATCGGAATGTTCGCCAGCAGGCAAAAGCCCATCGCCTGGTCGCGCAAGCAATGATGTCCGGCCGGACGGCACAGGGCATAGGCATTGGAGGCCTTGCCCGACAGGACATCGGCCACCGCCCGCTTCGCCAGGCCCGCCGAAAGGGCCGCGATTTCAAAGCCGCCCATTCCGAACGGCGCCACAATACCGAGTTCCCCGCCGCCCTTTTGGCTCAACTCGCGGAACTGCTCGATATAGCTGGTCGTGTGGACGCGGCACATATCCTCTTCGCTGGCCGGCCCCGCCGACAGAATCCGGACCTTGGACGTCAGCCCGGAAACCTGGGCCAGGTTGAGTATCCGCCGTTTTGAATCCGGCGTATCCGCGCCATAGGAGCCGGTCGGCGGCTGAACCCAACCGCCGATCGGAAGGAAGAGCGCCTGAACTCCGGTGGAGTGCCAGAAAGTCCGCTCGTCAGTGTAGAAATGCGTCGCCATATCTGCCCTCACACGTCAGAATTTGAACGAAGCCTGCGCGCCATAGGATGCGGGATCTCCGTAGATTTCCAGGCGGAAGAAGCTCACATTGTTCAAATAGGTGAGATATTCCCTGTTCCAGATATTTTTGCCGAATATTGCAAATTCCCATCGGCCGTCCGTTGAACCAAAGGCAATGCGCGCATTCTGAACCGCATAAGCGGGGGCACGGTCAAAAATCTGGCCGGTGGCTTCAAGGTAACGCGCGCTGATGAATTTCGCGTCGGTTTCAAGGACCAACTGATAGGCATCGGAAATGGGAACGGTCTTCTGGACAAGGCCCTGCAACGTCCATTTCGGTGTGTTAACGGGCCGCTTGCCGTCCAGTCCCACGACGCCGGCATAAGTAGTGACCACAGCGTCGGTGTTGCGAAAGCGCGCGTCCAGATATCCGACACCCAAGCGGGCCAGCCAGCCATCGGGCGTGTGCCAAAGGAGATCGGCATCGACACCGTAGGAACGGGACGCCCCGATATTCTTGGTGATGGGAACGACGCTCGCAGGTGCGTCGACATTGACTTGCAAGTCTTTATAATCATAGCGGAAACCTGCGACGTTGAAGTCGAACTGGGAGGTTATGCGTCCCTTATAGCCGATCTCGTAGGCGGTCAGGCGTTCAGGAGAGAAGGTCGTGATTTCGCCACCGAAGGGAACACTGTAACCGCCGCTGCGAAAACCGCGTGAAATCGAACCGTAAAGGAGCTGCCCCGGCCGGAAATGCCAGTTGATGCCGGCTCTGAATGACGTCGTGCCGTCCGTGCGACGACCGTCAAGC
>DATEFI010000259.1:0-2276 GCA_035280705.1 Rhizorhapis sp.
CATAGTGGAGCGCTTCCTTCAGGAAGAATCCCCTGACATATTGTGCCTTCAGGAAACCAAGGTCGTGAACCAGACCTTCCCCGAAGGTCCCTTCCGCCAGCTCGGGTACAATCATCAGATCCTGCATGGCCAGCCGATGCATCATGGCGTCGCCATCATCAGCAAGATTCCCATGCGCGAGGACGACCGGCTCGACTGGCAGGCCAATGGCGAAGCGCGCCATGTCGGGGTGCGCCTGGACAATGGCATCCGGCTGGAAAATGTCTATGTCCCCGCTGGCGGCGACATTCCCGACCGGAACGAAAATCCGAAATTCGGCCAGAAGCTCGATTTCCTGGAAAGGATGATCACCTGGTCCGAACAGCTCGACAAGCCGACCATATTGGTCGGGGACTTCAATGTCGCGCCGCTGGAATGCGACGTCTGGAGCCATAAGCAACTCCTCAACGTCGTCAGCCACACGCCCATTGAATGCGAAATGCTGGGCCGTCTTCAGGCGGCGCATGGCTGGGTGGACATCGGCCGCAAATTCGTGCCGCCACCGGGGAGGCTCTATACCTGGTGGAGCTACCGGGCGCGGGACTGGTCGGAGTCCGACCGGGGCCGCCGCCTCGATCATATGTGGGCAAGCCCGGCCATTGCCCATACCGCCATTTCGCATCGCGTGGCCGAACCCTGCCGGGGATGGAACCGCCCGTCCGACCATGTGCCGCTCATCACGGAATTTCAGTTCTGATGAATGCGCGCGCGGCCGCCCGCGCCATTGACGCGCTGCACCGGGGATGGCCGGTGACCGTAAGGGCGGGCGGCAGCGGCTATGCGCTGCTTGCCGTCGAAAGCGCCAGCGATCAGGCGCTGGCCGAATTCGACCCCGGCCGGCAGGCTGACATATTGATTTCCGCCTCGCGTGCCGAAACACTGAAGCTCACCAATCAGCTCGCCGCTGCCGAACCCGATCGCGGGGTGCTGGTGGAACGCGCGCCGTGGATCGATCTGCCACTGGCCTTTGCCATTGCCGATCCGGTGCAGGATTTGAATTCGCCGCTCAAAGGGCCCTTCCGGGCTAAGCCGCTGATCGCGCCGGAAGCGGCTGCAACGGCGCTCAGAATTGCTCGTCTCGCAGGCATTCTGCCGGCCTTTTTCCTGCTTGAAGGCGATGTGCCCACAGAAGTCACGGCGGACGCCGCCGATGTGGAGGCCTATGACGATGCAGCCCGCTTGGCCATCGCGACGCGGGCGAGGCTTCCGGTTGCGGCAAGTGAAATGGCGGAGATCGTGGCTTTCCGCAGCCCCGAGGAGCCGCAGGAGCATATCGCCCTCATCATCGGAAGGCGGGACGCCAGCACGCCCGTCGTTCGCCTGCACAGCGAATGCCTGACCGGCGACGTGCTCGGCTCGCTGAAATGCGACTGCGGGCCGCAACTGCATCAGGCCCTGCATCAGATCGCGGACGCCAAATGGGGCGTTCTGCTCTATTTGCGGCAGGAGGGACGAGGCATCGGCCTTGTCAACAAGCTGCGCGCCTATGCGCTGCAGGACCAGGGCTTCGATACCGTAGATGCGAATGTGCGCCTCGGCTTTGCCATAGACGCACGGGACTTTTCAGTCGCGGCCCGAATGCTTCATCTTCTTGGCGTGGACAAAGTCAACCTGCTCACCAACAATCCGCTAAAGGTCGAAGGTCTGGAGAAGGCCGGCGTTAAGGTCGCCAAGCGCCTGCCGCTCGCCATAAAGGCCAATCCGCACAACGCGCATTACCTCACGACCAAGCGCGACCGGACGGGACATAAATTGTGAGTCTGATTTCCGTCGATGCTGGCGCAAGGCGCCTGACCTTCGGCGATCTCGATATTCCCTGCGCCATTGGCCGCTCCGGCAGTTGTCCGGCGAGCACGAAGCGCGAAGGCGACGGCTGTACCCCTCTTGGCCGCTGGCCAGTGCGTGGAGCACTGTTGCGGCCGGAACGGGTGACGCTGGACGAGCCGCTTTCCGTCCCCTGGCGCTGGACCCGGTCCAATGACGGCTGGTCGGACGATATCCGCGATCCCGCCTATAACCGCCCCGTCAGTCTTCCCCGGCCATGGTCGGCCGAGACGCTGCAGCGGGAGGACCAGGCTTATGACATCATCGTGGTGCTTGGCCATAATGACGCGCCGCCCGTTCCGGGGGCCGGCAGCGCCATTTTCTTCCACATCTGGATTGATGCCCGTCCCACGGAAGGCTGCGTTGCGATTGCGCCGGAGGAGATGCGGCGGATATTGCCCCTGCTGACCCCT
>DATEFI010000260.1:0-4211 GCA_035280705.1 Rhizorhapis sp.
TGGCGCAAAGGAGTTTCGATGCGCCTGACACTGTTCACTGATTATTCGATCCGCGTGCTGCTCTATCTGGGAGCGCGGCCGGACCGGCTGTGCTCCATCGGCGAAGTGGCGCGCGGCTATGGCGTATCGCAGAACCACATGATGAAAGTGGTGAACGAACTGGTGCGCTCAGGCTATGTGGAAAGCGTGCGTGGCCGCTTCGGCGGCATTCGCCTCGCCCGAGCGCCTGAAGAGATCAATATCGGCACGGTCATACGCCATACCGAGGACGGTTTCGATCTGCTGGACTGCGGTAACTGCGTCATTGCGCCGGCATGCGGCCTTACCGGAGTGCTGAAAGAAGCCGTTGGCGCCTTTCTCAGCGTCCTCGACGCCTATTCATTGGCGGACCTTTTAAAAAGGCGGGCGGACATCGCGCAGCTGCTGGGCCCAGTCGCACCGGCGCCGGCCGCCGGCGAAATCTGACGCAAAAAAACTTGGAACTTCTGTTTTCGATGGGCGTTCTTATTATCCGCCTGATCGAAAGATGGGCGGGAAGATTTTCGGACGAAAGAAAGAAATCTTCACGGGAGCCCCGCCGCCAATGGCGACGGGGCTTACCTGTCAGGGCCGGTCGCGAGGCCATCAAGAATCGGGCAATCGGGACGACCATCGCCAGCGCAGGCGTCCACCAGCGCGGCCAGAGTTCTCTCCATGGCCTTCAATTCCGCGATCTTGCCACGAATTTCCTGGATGTGGCGTTCAGCCGTTTGCCGCACATCGGCGCTGGAGCGGTGCTTGTCGCGGTACAGCGCCAGCAGGTGACGGCACTGCTCCACGGTGAAGCCGAGTGACCGCGCCCGCGCTATAAAGCGCAGGTCATGGACGTCCCGCTCGTCATAATCGCGAAAGCCATTGTCCCGGCGAAGCGGCGCGATGAGGCCAATATCCTCATAATAACGGATGGTCTTCGCGGGGAGGCCGGACTGCCGGCCGGTTTCGCCAATATTCATCGCCCCGCCTCCAGATCCAGCGTTCGTAGCCGCAGCGCATTGCCGATCACCGACACCGACGACAGGCTCATCGCCGCCGCGGCTATCATCGGATTGAGCAGCAGTCCCGCAACAGGATAAAGCAGCCCCGCCGCTATGGGTATCCCCAGCGCATTGTAGCCAAAGGCAAAGAGCAGATTCTGGCGGATGTTCCTCGTCACGGCCCGCGACAGACGGCGGGCGCGGACGAGGCCGGTAAGATCGCCCCTGACGAGGGTGACCCCAGCGCTTTCCACCGCGACATCCGCGCCGGTGCCCATGGCAATGCCGATATGGGCGCGGGCAAGCGCGGGGGCATCGTTCACGCCATCGCCGGCCATGGCCACAATGCGCCCTTCCTGCTTCAGCCGGTCAATAACGGCATCCTTGTCCTGCGGCAGGACATCGGCAATCACCTCGTCAATGCCGAGCCGCTTCGCGACGGCTTCCGCTGTCCGCCGATTGTCGCCTGTCAGCATGATCAGGCGCAGCCCCTCTGCATGCAGGCGGGAAATGGCTTGCGGCGCGCTTTGCTTGACCGGATCGGCAACAGCCACAAATCCCGCGACTGTCCCGTCCACCGCAACGAACATCACCGTAGCGCCCTCATTGCGATAGCGGTCGGCATACGAAGCGAGCGGGGCGGGATCAGCGCCCTCCTCTTCCATCAGCGCCGCGTTGCCGATCGCCGTCCGCCGCCCGTCCACCATGGCCCGCAGACCCTTGCCGCTTACGGAAACGAAATCGACAGCTTCGGAGGATCGCAATCCTCGGTCCTGAGCACCCTCAATCACCGCATGGGCCAGCGGATGAGCGCTCGATTGTTCAAGCGCGGCAGCCAGCCGGATGATCTGCTCGTCCGAAAATCCCTCCCTTGCTTCGACGCCAGCCAGAGCTGGCCTGCCTTCCGTGAGCGTCCCTGTCTTGTCGACGACGAGCGTATCGACACTGGCAAAGCGCTCCAGCGCCTCGGCATTCTTGATAAGCACGCCCGACTGCGCGCCCTTGCCCACTCCGACCATGATCGACATGGGCGTGGCGAGCCCAAGCGCGCAGGGGCAGGCGATGATCAGGACCGACACGGCCGCAACCAGGGCAAAGGTCATGGCGGGCGGCGGGGCGTAGAAGGACCAGAAGACGAAAGCGAGCAGCGCCACCACCAGCACCGCAGGCACGAACCAGGCCGCCACCTGATCGACCTTCCGCTGAATGGGCGCCTGGCTGCGTTGGGCTTCGGCAACCATCTGGACGATCCGCGCAAGCATGGTCTCGGCGCCGACCCGTTCGGCCAGCATGATGAAGCTGCCCTCCCCATTGATCGCGCCGCCGGTTACAGGATCACCGGGCCCCTTTTCCACCGGCAGGGGCTCTCCCGTCAGCATTGATTCATCGAGGGATGAGCGCCCCTCCTCGATCGACCCGTCAACCGGGACAGCCTCACCCGGCTTCACCCGCAGGCGGTCGCCCACGCGCACCAGATCGAGCGGAACTGTCCGCTCATGCCCATCGCTGAGAAGATGAGCGGTTTTGGGGGAGAGGTCCAGCAAAGCCCTTATGGCCGATCCGGTTTGCTCCCGCGCCCGCAATTCCAGAACCTGTCCCAGCAGCACGAGGGTGACGATGACCGCCGCCGCTTCGAAATAGAGCGCGACTTCTCCATGTTCGCCCCGGAAGGCAGGCGGGAATAGCTGAGGAGCGAGGACCGCCACTATGGAGTAAAGCCAGGCAACTCCCGTACCGATGGCAATCAGCGTGAACATATTGGGATGGCGATTGCGGATGCTCTGCAATCCGCGCACGAAGAACGGCCATCCGCCCCAAAGCACAACCGGCGTGGCGAGTAGAAGTTCGATCCAGTCCAGCGCGCCATGCGAAACTGCATCTGCCAAAGGCGCCCAGCCATGGCGGAGCATCGCCACCACGACCAAGGGCAGCGACAAAATGGCGGACAGGACGAAGCGCCGCCACATGCCGCGATATTCCTCCGACGGACCTTCCGGAAGCGCCGCACTCTTGGGCTCCAAAGCCATGCCGCAGATGGGGCAAATCCCCGGCCCCACCTGCTCGATTTCAGGATGCATCGGACAAGTGTAGATGATGTCCTTGCCAGCTGTGGCTGGCGCGACCGTCCTGGAGGCCGGAACGGCGGTCGTGCCATGAGCGTGCGAGTGACTGCAGTGATTCTGTTGCATGAGCCTTTTGTGCAGGTTCCAGTTACTGGAAGGTCAAACACTTATTGCAAGGCTTGTGAAGCATTCCTATTTTCCGCGCTGTGAGCATCACCCGCCTTCTTTCCATCCTTGCCGCGCTTGCGCTGATGATAGCGCCTGTCGCTATGTTCGGCGGAGGGACGGCAGTCGCTGCGCCGATGGCGGAGGCAGAAATGGCAGCAGGCCATTGCGCGGGCATGGACGGCGGCCATGAAAAGCAAAAACCTGCGGCCTCGCATGATTGCGTCGCAGCCTGCTCAGCCATTGCGCCGGCCGCCGCCACTTCTGCGGAAGAACCGGCTGGCAGTCTCATTCTCTACCACGCCCTTCCGCTCGCGGCTTTCCACGGCATCAAATCGAAGGCCGAAACTCCCCCTCCGCGATTCTCCTGACGTTTTGAATTCATTCAAACCGTTTCAATCAGGAGAATTGATCATGAAGACCATCTGTTCCGCGGTCGCGCTGGCGATCGCGCTTCCCGCCGTCGCATTCGCGCAAGCCAATGCACCCGCCACCTCAGAACATGAGGGACATGCCATGCCTGCAATGGACCATGACAAAATGGACCATAAGGACATGGACTGCGAGAAGATGAAGGCTGAAGGCAAGAAAATGGATTGCTGTGAAAAGCACGCCAAGGACAAGGACAAAGCCAGTGCCGATGCGCATGCGGGCCATGAGGGGCAGCATTAAGAGCTGACCGGCTGTGGCTGGGTCGAAGGATCCCATCTGACCTTATTTCCGTCGTCCTGCGCAAGCAGGGGCGACGGCTCAGCTTTTCCTCAACACCGCAAAAACCCACGAACCCAGCCACACCTAGCGAAAACCGCAAGGACGTCATTCATGAACCAGTTCCCCCCATTGGAGCGGCGCGATCTTCTGCGCGCGACGGCGCTCGGCGGCCTGGGCCTGGGCCTGGGCGGCCTTTTCCCGGCCTGGGCTCAGGCCGTCAGCCCCGGCATCGTGCCTGACATGCCCACCCTTTCCGGTG
>DATEFI010000261.1:0-2047 GCA_035280705.1 Rhizorhapis sp.
GGAGATGGAAAAGGAATATGAAACCATCGAAGCGAAGCTCAAGCAGAATGCCCTGACTCTCAACCCCATCGGCTTTATCGCTCCTGGAATGCTGACACCGAGGGGTGAGAAGGAGTGAGCTTCAAGAGCGCATAAAGGCACAGCAGGATCATGGCGGCCCCGGCCATGTAATAGGGAAGGGGCCGCCATATTTCGAACAGTCCGACGCCGATGGACGGGCCGAGGATGAAGGCGGCGCCGTTGATGGACGTGACCTTTCCGGCGACCGAGCTTTGTGCCGCGCCGCTCACCGCGAGGGATGCCCCGGCGGTAAAGCCGGGACGGACGAAGCCGAAGCCAAGCGACGAAAGCGCAAAGGCGACCGCCAGGCCATAGAGGCTGGTTGCAAAGCCGATGCTGACGCAGCCGGCGGCGGCCAATATGCAGCCCCAGAGCACGAGCTGGCGTGGGGCAAGGTTCAATAGCGGTATAATGCCCCATTGTGCGAGCAGCGCGGCTCCGGCTCCGATCATCAGGACGATGCCGATAGCCTGTTGCGCTTCATCGAGGGGCAGGGCGAGGCGGTCGATGAGAAGGAACCCCATGGCTTGTCCTGTCATAGCCTGGGCATGCCCTGCGATCAGCCCCACGAGGATCCAGATGAAGATGCGTGGATCGCGCCAGCCGACCTGCTCGGACCTGCCGCCGGTTGCGGCGGTCACGGTAGCGCCGGTCCCTTGGCCGCCAATGGAGGGATAGCCTGCCATGGCGCCGCTCGCACCGCCCTCCACCGCCAGGGCTGGCAGCATCCTGAGCGCCCAGAACAGGACCAGGGCACCCAATGCGGCAAAGACATAGGCGGGGCCTGCCAGACCTGCATAGGGAAAGACGAAGAAGGGGGCGAGCGCCGGACCCACGATGGTTCCCAAGCCAAAGGCCGATGCCAGCAATGTAAGGGCGCGGGTCCGCTCCTCCGGTTTGGTGCGCGCCGCCACCATCGCTTGCGCCGCGGGCGGAGCGGCAGAGCCCAGGCTGCCATAGATGAGGCGTGAGACGATCAACGCTCCGAAGGTAGCCAGCGGGCTGATCCAGCCTATGATGCCCGCCGTCAATATGACGCCGCTGAGGCCGACCGACGCGACGAAGCCGCCAAGGCCAAGGAGCAGCATCCGCCGCCTGCCGTGCTGTTCCGACCGGCGCGCCCAATAAGGTGCGGAGAAGGTCCAGATCAGCGCTGACACGGAAAAGGCAGCGGCTACAGCGGTGTCCGCCAGCCCCAGCGATCGGCCAATGGCGGGCAGGACCGACTGCAGCCCGGTGTTCCCCGCCGCCACCGTCAGCATCACGAGAAACAGCAATGCGAAATCAGAGCGCATTGTCGGGGAACCTTCTTCGCCCGGCGTAATTTGCTTCTGACAGCAAGCTCATAAGCTTAAAGGTCCTTTCTTCGATTTGTCGCAACCAAGGCCAGCCATATCGGGGAAAGATGACGTGCACACTTGAAAACCGGCCTGGGATTTGCCACGGCTTCTGCCTTAGAGAATAGATGACGGATACGGAATGAGCATCTCACGCGCTGAACAGCTTCGCAGTTCGAACAATCTTCTGGTCCGGTTTTCGCGATTTCTGGGTCCCTGGGGCCTGTTCTTCCGGGGCTTTCTGAAACATCCGGTCATGGTGGGGTCGATCATTCCCTCATCGCCGACGCTGATCCGGTCGATGCTGAAGCCGGTCGACTGGCAGAATGTGAAGCTATTCGTGGAATATGGCCCCGGTGTGGGCACTTTCTGCCGGCCGGTGCTGGAACGGATGCGGCCCGACGCGATGCTGATCGCGATCGATACGAATGAGGAATTCGTCGATTATCTGAACGCCGACATCGCCGACAGCCGCTTTCTGGCCGTTAACGGCTCGGCTGCGGATGTGCGGCGGATCATTGCCGAACATGGTTTCGAGCATGCGGACTACATCCTTTCGGGCTTGCCCTTCTCCACGCTGCCGCGCGGCGTTGGTCCCGCCATTGCGCGCGAGACCGAGGCCGCCTTGCGGCCGGGCGGCGCGTTCCTCA